>JAEUAF010000865.1 GCA_019695485.1 Sorangium sp. | reverse complement strand
GCGACCCCTTCCGCCTCGACGACAAGCGCGTGCTGGTGACCGGCGCAGGCTCCGGGATTGGACGCGCCATCGCGGAGCTGTTCGCGGAGCGCGGCGCGACCGTTTGGGTCGCCGATCGCGACGCTAGGGCCGGCGAAGAAACGACCCAGAGCATCGTCTCGCGCGGTCAAACCGCTCACTTCGCGAAACTCGACGTCACCGACGAGAGCGCCGCCCGACAGGTCGCCGAGCGCGCACCGGAGCTTGACGTCTTGGTGAACAACGCCGGCATCGGCCATGTCGGCGATCTGCTGAGCACGAACGCGGAGGATCTCGACCGCCTCTACGCGATCAACGTGAAGGGCGTGTTCGTGTGCACGAAGGTGTTTGCCACGAGCATGATCTCGCGCGGGCGCGGCAGCGTCATCAACCTCGCTTCGATCGGAGGCGTGGTTGCCGTGCGCGAGCGGCTCGCCTACACGACTAGCAAATTCGCGGTGGTCGGTTTGACCAAGTCGCTCGCACTCGATCATTCGCACACTGGAGTGCGCTTCAATTGCATTTGCCCTGGTCGCGTGGAGACCCCATTCGTCAAGCAACGCCTCGCCGAATCGAAGGACCCAGACGCCGCCTATCGCGAGATGTCCCAAACGCAGCTCACGGGGCGAATGCTACGGCCAGACGAAGTGGCGGCAGCGGCGCTCTACCTCGCCGCGGACGTCTCCAGCATGGTCACCGGTAGCTGCCTGATGGTCGACGGCGGCTGGAGCGCAGGAAAGTAGCCGGTATGCAGGAATTCAGCGGCACCATCACCGAATTTCGCGCGTTCGACGTGCGCTTTCCGACGTCCCGCTCGCTCGACGGCTCTGACGCCATGAACCCGGATCCCGACTACTCCGCGGCTTATGTCGTGCTCGGAACGGATCGCGGCGACGGGCTCGAGGGTCACGGTCTGACCTTCACGATCGGCCGCGGGACGGAGATCGTGGTCGCGGCCCTGAACGCGCTCGAGCCCTACGTGGTGGGCACCTCGATCGCAAGCTTCGCGGAGGCACCGGGGGAGCTCTACAAGAAGCTCACCTGGGACAGTCAGTTGCGCTGGCTCGGCCCCGAGAAAGGCGTGATTCATCTGGCCACTGCGGCGCTGGTCAACGCGCTCTGGGACCTCTACGCCAAGCTCGAAAAGAAGCCGCTTTGGCAAGTGCTCGCCGAGCTGAGCCCCCAGCAAATCGTCGACATGGTCGACTTTCGCTATTTGACGGACGCGCTGAGCGCCGAGGAGGCGCGCCGTGCGCTCGATCGTCTGGTCCCTACGCGGGCCGCCCGCACCGCCGAGATCGTCGCCAATGGTTATCCGGCGTATACGACCTCCGTCGGTTGGCTGGGTTACTCGGACGAAAAGATCAGCCGGCTATGTCGGGAGAGCCTCGCGCAAGGCTTCACGCGCTTCAAGATCAAGGTGGGGCTCGATCTCCCGGATGACCTCCGGCGCGCCACCCTGGTGCGCGAGCTAATCGGCCCGAACGCCGCGCTCATGCTCGACGCCAATCAACGTTGGGACGTGGCTCAGGCCATCGAATGGGTAAAGGCGCTGTCCGTGACGCGCCCGCTCTGGATCGAGGAGCCGACCAGCCCCGACGACATCCTCGGTCACGCCCGCATCGCGCGCGCTCTCGAACCGCTCGGCATCGGCGTCGCGACGGGAGAGCACGGGGCGAACCGCGTTCTCTTCAAACAGCTCCTTCAAGCGCGCGCCATCGATTTCTGTCAAATCGACTTTTGTCGTCTGGCTGGCGTCAACGAAGTGGTGGCGGTGTTGTTGTTGGCGGCTCACTACGGCGTACCGGTGTGCCCTCACGCGGGCGGCGTCGGCCTCTGCGAATACGTGCAGCACGCCTCGCTGTTCGACTACATCGCAGTTTCAGGCTCGCTCGAGCGGCGATCCATCGAATTCGTCGACCATTTGCACGAGCATTTCCTGGACCCTTGCGTCATCGAAAATGGCAACTATCGTGCGCCTTTCGCGGCTGGCAGCAGCATTCAGATGAAGGCCGAGTCGCTGCGGGATCACCTCTACCCGAGCGGCGCGGTCTGGAAGTCCGGAGGAACAGCATGAAAATCATTCGATACCTGGGCTCGGACGCGCGCATTCATTTCGGTAGCGAGCAGAATGACGGCTCCACGCTGCGCATCGATGGCGATGTCTTCGGCAGCTACAGCGTGACCAGCGAGGTCGCACAAGTGGTGAAGCTGCTGTCGCCCGTCGCGGCGACTGCCTTCTTCTGCGTCGGCCTCAACTACCGTCGCCACGCGGAAGAAACCAATGCCAAGATCCCGGAGTATCCGATCTTGTTCATGAAGGGGCCGAACGCACTGCAAAACCCGGGCGATCCGATCGTAATCCCAGGCCACCTCGCGAGTCATGAAGTCGACTACGAAGCGGAGCTCGCCGTGGTGATCGGCAAGGCTGCCAAGAACGTGAGCCGCGAACGAGCGCTCGACTACGTGCTTGGCTACAGCGCCGCCAACGACGTCTCCGCCCGCGACTGGCAAATCAAATTCGGCGGCGGCCAGTGGTGTCGCGGCAAGACCTTCGACACCTTCGCCCCGCTCGGGCCGCGGCTAGTGACCAGCGATGAAATCAAGAACCCGAACGCGCTCAAAATCGCGGCGGTGGTGAACGGCGAGCGGCTCCAAGACTGGACCACCGAGGACATGATCTTCGATGTGCCACGCCTGATCGAGTTCCTGAGCGGCAGCACCACCCTGCTTCCCGGCACCGTGATTCTGACGGGAACCCCTCACGGAGTCGGCATGGCGCGGACGCCACAGCGCTGGCTAAGACCCGGCGACACGGTGAGCGTAGAAATCGAACAGATTGGAAGACTCACGAACCCAGTCGTCGCCGAGTGAGCGGCACTTCGCTCGCCCCAGCCATGTCTGAACCCACGCGCAGCCAGCCGCCGCGCCAGGTGTCGCTGATGGCCACCTGCCTGGCGGACGCGTTCTTCGACGACGTGGCCGTCGCGACGGTGCTGGTGCTGGAGCATCTGGGCTGTCAGGTGTCGTTTCCAGAGGCGCAAACGTGCTGCGCTCAGCCAGCGTTCAACGCGGGTGATTGGCTCGCTGCGCGCCCGGTTGCGCGCCATACGCTCTCGGTGTTTCGAGACGCCGCCGCGGTGGTTGCGCCGTCGGGATCCTGCGCTCGCATGCTCTCGCATGGCTCGCTGCTGCTCTTCGAAGGCGAGCCGGATCTGGCTGCCGCCGAGGAGCTTGCCACGCGCTCTTGGGAGCTTTCCGACTTCATCGTGAATGGGCTCGGCGTACGCAAATGGCCCGGGCGTTTGAGTCAGCGCGTGCTGTTTCACGCCTCCTGCCATTCGCGGGGCACACGCTACGCGACGGCGGCGCGCACGTTGCTCGCGTCGATCGCGGGGCTCGAGCTCGTGGAGTTTCGCGAGGCCGAGCAGTGTTGCGGCTTCGGGGGCACGTTCTCGGTCAATTTCCCCGGCGTGTCCCACGAAATGGGGGCGCTCAAGCTGAGCCATGCGAGCGAAGCCAATGCCAATGTCTTGGTCTCGGCGGACATGGGCTGCCTGATGCACCTCGACGGGCTCGGCAAACGGCAAGGCGCTCCGCTGCGCACTCGCCACCTGGCCCAAGTGCTGCGCGACGCGCTCGAAGGCGTTGAGGCGACCGCGTGAGCGAGCCTGTCGACCGCTTCGCCCTGCTCCAAACCCGGGAGCGCCGCGACTCGGTGCGACTCGGCAGCAAGGCCGGCCACGAGAAGCGCACCGCCACGCTCTTCGACGATTTCCAAGACCCCAACAAGCTGCGGACGCTCGCCGGGAATATCAAACAGCACACACTCGACCACCTCGACGGCTATCTCGAGCAGGCCGCCGAGCGCCTCGAAGCGAACGGAGCGCACGTTCACTTCGCGAACGACGCCGAGCGCGCTTGCGAGATCGTGCTCGGGGTTTTGAAGCGCCGTGGCGCCAAGCGGCTCGTCAAGGCCAAGACCATGGTCAGCGAGGAAGTCGCGCTGACTCCCTTTCTCGAACACCACGGCATCGAGTGCGTCGAAACGGACCTCGGCGAATTCGTCGTGCAACTCAGCCGCGACACTCCAAGCCACATCGTCAAACCGATCATCCACAAGAATCGCAAGGAAATCGCGCGCACGTTCGAGCTCGAAGGGCTCGGCCCCTACGACGACACGCCCGAGGTGATCACGCGGCGCGCCCGTGAATTTCTGCGCAAGAAGTACCTGGCGGCCGACGCTGCAGTCACCGGGGCCAATTTCGTTTCCGCCGAGAGTGGGCGCGTCGTGCTGGTCACCAACGAAGGCAATTCGCGCTTTTCGTTGGCCGCAACACGCTGTCACATCGCGCTGGTGGGCATCGAGAAGCTAGTGCCGAGCGATCGCGAGCTCGGCGTGTTCCTGAACTTGTTGGCGCGCTCTGGCACGGGTCAACAGCTCACGGTCTACACTGAATTCATCTCCGGGCCGCGCGCGGCCACGCAAGCCGACGGTCCCGAGGAGATGCACGTGGTCTTCCTCGACAACGGCCGAACCGCGGCGCTCGCCAGCGACTGTCGCGAGATCTTGCGCTGCATCCGCTGCGGCGCGTGTCTCAACGTGTGCCCAGTGTACCGCCAAGCGAGCGGCCACGCCTACCGCAGCGTGTACCCAGGCCCAGTCGGCGCGGTACTGACGCCCTTGCTCGCCGGCGAGCGCTTCAGTGAATTCGCGGATCTACCGAGAGCCTCGAGCCTCTGCGGCGCATGCCACGAGGTGTGCCCCGTAGATATCCCGATCGAAGATCTGCTGCTCCGGCTGCGCGCGCGCGGTAAGCGCGAGGGCATCGAGTCCCCGGGCGCGCCCAGCATGGGCGGCTGGTCGCAGGTGGCGCGCGAGCCGCTCGCCTGGAAGGCGGCGCTGATGAGCGGTCGACTGTTGCGCTACGTACCGGAACGCCTGCTGCCTCCGTCCCTGCAGGCCTGGAATCAACATCATGAACTCCCGGCCTTCCGCGGGGGCGCCTTTCGCAGTTGGTTTCGGACTCGAAAGAGCAAGTCATGAGCGATCGCGACGCCATCTTCGCGCGTATTCGAGCGGCCCTCGCCCCGCTGCCCGAACGCGCACCGCTGC
>JAEUAF010000673.1 GCA_019695485.1 Sorangium sp. | reverse complement strand
CGAATCGCGGCATCGACGTCCTTGATCGGCGAAAGGGCGGGCTTCGGGTAAATGCAGCGCGTTCCTGCCGGAAGATCGACCTCGACCAGCTGGTCGCCGGAGAAGAGGACGCGGGGGGCACTGTCGCGCTCGAGGGTAACTAGAGAGGGATGGTTCATCGCAAATCGAAGCTCGGCCAACTGTAGGCTTTGGCCAGCATGGCCAGGCGCTTGTCGGGATTCACTGCGGCCGGATGACCGACGACGCTGAGCATCGGCACATCCGAGTAACTGTCGCTGAAAGCAAAACACTCATCGAGATCGAAGCCCTTCGAGCGCGCGTGGTCGCGCACGATGCGCGCCTTTTCGGGGCCCGCGACCACCGGACGCAGCAGCTTTCCGGTCGCGATGCCGTCCTTCATCTCGAGGCGGTTCGCGATCACTTGGGTGGCGCCGAGGTGACGCGCGAGGTGGCGTATGATGCACTCGAGCGCGCCGGACACGAACACGACTTCGTGACCCGCGGCCAAGCTCTTCTCGACCAGGCCCTTGGCTGAGGAATAGAGGGTGGGCAGCATCACGTTGCGAAAGGCGTCCTCACCGAGCAGCTCGAGCCGGTCCTCACTCATGCCGGCGTAGGTGCTGAAGAGCAGCTCATTGAAAGTGCGCCGATCGAAGAGCTCAGCGACCGCCATGCGTGGCGCACCCACCAACGCCCTTCCGAGCCGCAGCGCGCTTTGCAGCGGCGTGCCCTGGTTGGCGAGGTAGTAGAGCGTTGGCTGGACCAGATTGGAGCCAACCAAGGTGCCGTCGACGTCGAAGTAACAAGCAGCCACGGGGGGTTCTCGGTCGTATAGGTCGGCGGCAGTGTCAAGCCGCCACCCACTAGCGCTGCCCGCAGTAGCACATTGACCGGGCGGCTGGCCAGCGTGATCGACACGGAGCTGGTCGAAGGGCGGCAAAACGCGCTAGCACCCGGGCGATGCAGTTCGTGGCTGATCCCGGAGCGCTACGCCAGGCCGGCGCCGCTCTTAGCGGCGAAAAAGTCTTCTACCTCGATACGGAGTTCGATTCGTCGCGCGATGGCACCGTGCTCTGCCTCGTCCAAGTCACGGCGGGCGCCGAAGTCTTCTTGATCGATGCCCTCAAGCTCGAGGCGGTGGCTGAACTCGGCGCGGTGCTGGGTGCCTCGGATGCCACCTGGGTGCTGCACGCGGGCCAGCAGGATGTGCCGCTGCTCAGCGCTTGGCTCGGCATCGGGGCCCCCCGGCTGTTCGATACTCAGCTCGCTTGGTCGCTGCTCTCGATCGAGCATTCGACGTCCCTCGCGTACTTGAAGTATCGGCTGCTTGGGCGGCGGGGCGAGAAAGCTTATCAGGCGGATGATTGGCGGCGCCGTCCGCTGCCCGAGGCGCAACTTGCCTACGCCGCGGAAGACGTCCTCCATTTGCCCGAGATTTACCGCGAGCTCCTGCTGAAGAGCGAGCGGCTCGGGCGCACGCAAGCGATTTTCGACGCCTCTGCGGAAGGGTTGAGTCCGAACCCGGAGGCCGGCGCGCCGCTTCGCGTGGATGCTTTTCGCAACGCGTGGCAGCTCGAGCCGGAAGGCCAGGCCGTGCTCACCTACCTCATCGATTGGTACAACGCGCTCGACGACGACGAGCGGGAGATCGCGCCGGATCTGAAGGGCCTCTTCTCGATCGCCAGTCGACGCCCGAAGTCGCTCGACGACCTGTCCGGCATGCGCGCCGTGCCGCGCCGCGCCTTTTCTCGTTTCGGCAAGGTTCTGGTCGCGGGCGTCGCGCAAGCGGTGGCGCGCGCCAAATCAGCGGAATTTTCCTTGATTGAGCCGCCCCCCTACGCGATCCCCGAAGAGATTTTGGCGTCCGGCTGGCTCGAGGCCGCGCGCGCCGAACTCTGCACCGAACTCGAGGTCGCGCCCGAGTTGGTGCTGCCCTCCCGGCTCATGCGCCGGTTGCGGGACGCCGCGGTGGCCGCGGGGGACCTCCGCGGAGCGCTCGATGCGCTCGCAGGCTGGCGTCGCGCCCTGTTACTCGAGCCACTCGCTCGAAAGATCGAACGCTTCGGGCCGCGGCTCGAAATCGCGAGGTAGATTAGACCCGTGTCCAGCTCCGAAACCGTCACCCGTGGCTTGCGCGTCCGCGTGGAAGCTCGCTTTTCTCCGAATCACTCCGCCCCCAAGAAGCGCGAGTGGTTCTTTCTCTACACGATCCAGATCAAAAATGAGGCGAGCGGTACCGTTCAGCTTCTGAATCGTCACTGGGTCATCACGGACGCGCACGGGCACGTCGAGGAAGTGCGCGGACCCGGCGTGGTGGGCAAGCAACCCGTGCTGAAGAGCGGCGAGAGCTTCGAATACACCTCGGGCTGCCCGCTGAAGACGCCATTCGGCTCGATGCGCGGCAGCTACGAGATGGTGAGTGAAGCGGGCGATCGCTTCGACGCGGCGATCGCGCCCTTCGCCTTGCGAGAAAACGAGGCCTTCAACTGAAGGCGCGGCCCGACTCCTACGTGGCGGAGGCGGGCGTCTTGCGCGCGGCCTTCGCGGGGCAAGGGCCAGCGGAGATCGTGTTCGTGGCCCAGCAGTGCCTCGAGAGTGGCGCTTGGGATCAAGCGCTCGCGTTGTGTGAGGCGTTCGAGGCGACCAACGACCCAGCCTTGCTCTTGTGTCGCGCGGTGGCAACGTTCGTGGCGGGCGAGCGGCAGGCGGCGCTCGAACTCGTGGGGCGCGTTAGGCGCGAACAACCGGCGCATTTGTCCGCGCTCGCCGTGGAGGCACAGATGCTGGCTCGCCTCGGCAATCGGGCAGGCGCGCTCGGGTCGCTCCAAAGTTTGCTCGACCGCTATCCCGACTATCCGGGCGCTCAGGCCCTGCTCTGCTCGTTGGTGATGCCGGGGCCGCATTATCGCGCTGTGCTCACGGAGCTTCACGCGCGCCTCAAGCCGAAGACCTACCTCGAGATAGGCGTCGAGTCGGGCGCCACGTTGGCACTCGCGCAGACTGCGCAGATCGCGGTGGGTGTCGATCCCGCCGATGTACCCGTCAAGCACGCCTTGCCAAAGAGCGCGCGGCTATTTCGCGAAGAGAGCGATCAGTTCTTTCGTGATCACACGCGAGAGAGCGTCTTCGGTGCGCACCCGGTAGACTTGGTGTTCATCGACGGGATGCACCGTTTCGAGAATGCGCTCAGCGACTTCTTGCACGCCGAACGCTGGGCGAGCAGCGCGTCGACCATCGTGTTCCACGACTGCGTACCGCTCGTCGCGCGGACGGCGGCACGCGAGCGGCAAAGTAACTTCTGGGTGGGAGACACCTGGAAGGTGGTGCTCGCGCTCGCGCAATATCGGCCAGATCTACGCATTCGCACGCTGCTCTGCGCGCCGTCCGGCCTCGTCGTGGTGCGCCGGCTCGACCCGCGCGCAAGCGTGCTCAGCGAGCGCTTCCTCGAGATCGTGAGCCGCTTCGCGGATCTCGAGTGGTCGCACGCCCCGGACGCATTGCCGCCCGAGTTTTCGCCGCTGCCGAACGACGCGGGCGGGCTCAGTGACGCCTTGCGTTGAGCGCCGCCGCGGGGCCATCCCGTAACGACTCCGCTCGCGGCTCCGCTCGAAAGCCTCGCAGCAGTCGCGCTAGCGCCTTGCCTCGGCCGTATTCGCCGTGCCACGCAACGCGGTAAGTAAGCACGGCTGGAACGCCCGGCGAGCGCAGCAACGGAACAGCGTGCGAGGCTGCCGCGAGTCGAGAGCGCGGCAGGATCGCGGAGCCGAGATCCAGGGCCGCCCACTCCTGAAGCACGTGGTAGCCCATCGCCTCGCCGCCGTAGACGTGAAGCGGCACGCCGGCCGATGCGAAGAGGTCTCGCGTGGCCCGCGCGAGGCCGCAGCTATCGGGTACCATCACGAACGTGTCGGCGCTGAGGCTCGTCAGCTCAGCCTCCTCGGCTTGGGTGTCACGACTTCGGCGCGCTACGTAGAAGAGCGGGTCCTCGCAGACGGGCGCGGAGCGGATCGAACTTCCGTACTCCGCCTCCGGGATCAAGGCGATGTCGATGCTGTGCTCGCGCAAGCGCTGCAACAGGTGGGTTAGGTTCTCTTCGACCAGGCGAATCTCGGAGCCGAACTGCGCCTCGCGAATGGCCGCCACCATCTGCGTGAGGACGTGCGACGGAATGAGTGGCGAATGCCCCATAACCGTGGTCGCGGGCAGCCTTTCTGCCTTTGCCACTCCGAGGAGTGCATCGCGTGCACCTAAGATTTGCTCGACATGGGGCAGCAGCCTAGCGCCGAACGGCGAAAGTGAGACGCGGCGGGTGGTCCTCGAAAAAATCCGTTCGCCGAGTTCCTCCTCCAGTTTTGCGATGGAGTTCGAGAGCGCCGCTTGCGTTACACCGCAGGCGCGCGCCGCGGCGCTGAACGAGCCGGCCCGGTCGGCCGCACGCAAATGCTCGAGTTGAGTGAGTGTCATTGAAGCTCCGACGCGGCTAGCAGTCGAATGTTCGGGGTGACCAGCGCGGACTTGGACCAGCGCGCCGCGGACATCTCATTCGCTGAGTTGATGGGTGCCATTTTCTCCAATCACCTTCTTTGGTCTCGATCCGCTTCGTATGTTTGTGCCGATGGTCGGCGCCGACTCGGAACGTCAGTGGCGCACGACGAGAACAAGGAGATGCCATGATTTCGAGAATTCGCGCGAACTTCGAGCAACGCTGCGTCGTCTTGCCTGAGACAGAGTCTTGGGTCGCGTCCCCGACGGCGGGCGTGGAGCGAAAAATGTTGGACCGGATTGGTGACGAGATCGCGCGCGCCACCAGTATCGTTCGATTTGCTCCCAATACCGCTTTTGCGGAGCACGTGCACGGCGGTGGTGAGGAGTTCTTCGTGCTCGACGGACTCTTCGTCGACGACGCCGGGGAGTACCCAGCGGGGACGTACGTGCGAAACCCCGCGGGCTCGAAGCATGCTCCCCGAGCTGGAAAGGACGGTGCCACGCTGTTCGTGAAGTTACATCAGTTTGCGAGCAATGACCTTGCTCGCGCGGTCGTATCCAGTGCGAGGGCGCTTTGGCTCCCCGGCAGCGTGCGTGGGCTCTCTGTGCTGCCACTGCATGACTTCGCTGAAGAGCACGTGGCGCTGGTGCGCTGGCAACCCAACACTCGGTTTCATCGACACAGCCACTGGGGTGGCGAAGAAATCTTGGTTCTGGACGGGGTGTTTCGTGACGAACAGGGCGACTATCCCGCCGGCACCTGGCTTCGCAACCCGCACTTATCGAGCCACACTCCTTTCACGAGCTCAGAAGGCGCCACCATCTTCGTCAAAGTCGGACACCTGCTGCCGACGAAACTTGCTTGACG
>JAEUAF010000623.1 GCA_019695485.1 Sorangium sp. | reverse complement strand
CCGGCGCCCGAGCACACGCTGCCGACGACGTTATACGAGTAGGAACGGGTGATGGCCGGAAACATAATAAAAAAAGACTTCTATCGCACGAGCCCTGAGCACTCCCACCCGCCGCTGGTGGTGATGCTCACGTTGACGCAGCTCGCGGTGGGCGCCTTCGGCTTGGCCTATTTGGTCGAGGTGCTGTCGGGCAGAACCGCAGGCAGTCCGCTGGCGCAGACGGTGTTCGCCTGCACACTGGCGTTCGTAGCGCTTGGCGCGAGCGTTTTCCACTTGGGTCGGCCCTTGCTGGCGTGGCGCGCGTTTCTGGGGCTGCGCACCTCCTGGCTCAGTCGCGAGGCGGTGGCGTTTGGCGGCTTCGCGAAGTTCGCCGTGATCTACGGCGCGCTTGCTGCGGCGCCTTTGCTGCCCGCGTTTCCGGGGAAGGCCACACTGGTGGGTGCGGCAGGCATCGTGCAGGGCATCGCGGCGTTGATCGGCGCAGTCGGCGTGTTTTGCTCGGTGATGGTGTACGTGGCCACGCGCCGTGCGCAGTGGGCCGGCACGCAAACGGGGATCAAATTTTTCGGCACCGCACTGTCGCTGGGAGCGAGCGCGGTATTCACGGTTTACGCTTGCACGGGGGGCTCCCTCGACCGCATGAGCAACGCGCTCTTGTACCTGGTGCAAGGCGTGACGGCGGTGAAGCTCGCCTTCGAGGCCAGCGCGCTCTTGCAGGTGCGCGAACGTCGATTGTCGGTCATGAAGCGCGTGGCCCTCTTGATGCTGGGCGAGCTGCGTGCGGCGACGGCGCTGCGCTTCGGCCTGGCCCTGTTGGGCGGGCTGTTGCTCCCGGCGCTGCTGCTGCGCGGCGTGTTGGAGCCGACGTTGGTGCCGGCGTTCTCGGCGGTGGGGCTGGTGCTGCTCTTGGCTGGTGAGCTCGCGGAGCGCTACTTGTTCTTCCGCGCGGCGCCCGCGTCGCGCATGCCTGGAGGCATCCGATGAACTCGAAGCTCGAGGACTTGGGCAAGGCGGGCCGCGACTTGCTCGTGAAGCGGGACGGTCCGCTGACTCGCGAATTGCTGCTGAAACCCGGTCAATTTGGGCTGGGGCGCTTGCCCTCGCGGCTCGCGGCGGAGCAAACCACGACGATGATCTGTGGCTTCTGCTCGACCGGCTGCGGGCTCAACCTGCTGCTCAAGGGGGGCGAAGCGGTCGGTCTGATGCCGGCCACGGACTATCCGGTAAACCTCGGCATGGCGTGCCCGAAGGGTTGGGAGGCGCTCACGCCACTGCGCAGTCCGGGTCGCGCGACGCGACCCCTCGTGCGACGCAGTGGGCGTATGGTCGAGGTGTCCTGGGAGGAAGCCATCTTCGAGATGGTCGACCGCTTCAAGGCCATTCAAGAAAAGCACGGCACGAGCGCTGTGGCCTGGCTCGGCACGGGACAGATGGTGACCGAGGAGCTTGCCTTCTTGGGCGCGCTCGGCAAATTCGGCATGGGCATGCAGCATGGGGATGGCAACACCCGTCAGTGCATGGCAACCGCGGCCGTTGCCTACAAGCAGTCGTTCGGCTTCGACGCGCCACCCTTCACCTATAAGGATTTCGAAGAGTCCGACGTGTTGGTGTTCGTGGGTGCAAATCCCTGCATCGCGCATCCCATCATGTGGGAGCGTGTTTGCAAGAACCCACATAACCCCGCAATCGTTGTGGTCGATCCGCGCAAGACGGAGACCGCGATGGCCGCGACCCACCACTTCGCCGTGCGCCCGAAGGGCGATTTGGTGCTGCTCTACACGCTCGCCAATCTGCTAATCGAGAAAGGCTGGGTCGATCAGGCGTATGTCGACGCGCACACGAGTGGCTTCGCGGAGTACGCCGCCCACGTCGCAAAGTTCACGCTGGCAGACGTAGAGACGACGACGGGCATCGCGCCCGAGCGCGTGGAACAGCTCGCGAAGCTGATCCACGAAGGTAAGCGCGTCAGCTTGTGGTGGACCATGGGTGTCAACCAAAGCCACGAAGGGGTACGCACTGCGCAAGCGATCATCGCGCTCGCGCTGATGACAGGCAACATGGGGCGGCCGGGGACCGGGGCCAATTCGATCACGGGCCAATGCAACGCCATGGGCTCGCGTGTGTTCAGCAACACCACCAACCTGCTCGGCGGGCGTGACTTCACCAACGAAGCCCATCGCGCCGAGGTAGCCAACACACTCGGCATCGACGCGGCGCACATTCCGAGCGAGCCAAGCCTCGCCTACGACCAGATTGTCGAGGCGATTTTGGCCGGCAAGATTCGTGGTTTGTGGGTCGTTGCCACGAACCCCGCGCATTCCTGGATCAACCAAGCCCACCTCCACGACGTGTTCAAGCGGCTGGATTGTTTGGTGGTTCAGGACATGTACCACGACACGGAAACGGCCCAGCTCGCCGACATCGTGTTGCCCGCGGCTGGCTGGGGTGAGAAGGAGGGCACGTTCATCAACTCGGAGCGGCGCATCGGCGTCGTCAAGCGCGTGTGCCGCGCGCCGGGCGAGGCGCTGGCCGATTTTCACATTTTTCAGCTGATCGCCGAGGCTTGGGGGGTTGGCGACATGTTCCGCGAGTGGACCTCGCCGGAAGCGGTGTTTCAGATCTTGAAACGCCTCAGCAAGGGGCGGCCGTGCGACATCACTGGCGTCGTCGATTATGAGGCGTTGGATCGTGCGGGCGGCATTCAGTGGCCGTTGCCTGAGGGGGAGACGCTCGCGGACAATGAGCGCCGTCTGTTCGAAGATGGGCGCTATTTCACCGACGATCAGCGCGCAAAGTTCCTGCTCGCGGAGCCGCGCCCGCTGCCTGAGCCGGTCACGCCGGCCTATCCGCTCCTACTCCTGACCGGACGCGGGAGCTCGGCTCAGTGGCACACGCAGACTCGCACGAAGCGCTCGGAAGTGCTGAATAAGCTCGCTCCGCGCGAGCTCTATGTCGAGGTCTCGAACAGTGACGCGCGCGCGCTCGGGGTGAAGCCCGACGAACTCGTCAATGTGGTCTCGCAACGCGCGAGCGTGCAGGCGCGCGCCTTCGTCACGAACTCCGTCAAAGCCGGCGAAGTGTTCATGCCCATGCATTATGAGACCATGAACCGGCTCACCTTCGCCGCGTTCGACCCGTACTCGCGCCAACCCGCCTACAAAGCTTGCGCGGTGAAGATTACGAAGATCAACGAGGTCGACTGAGCGCGGCTATGGAGGCGTGAACGTCGCGCGCGTGTTGCGCGTCGACCAGCGAGCGCGTCAAAGCGTCGAGGGAAATTTCCCCGCGGCGGCCAGCAGGTACAGGACGCGCAACGTGCCCTGAAAATACGGTGCGTCATCAGCACCGCTGGCACCGAGCCAGCTCGTGACGGCGCTGTCGAAGAGTGTCTTGTCGTAAGCCGCGGCCAGCGCGAAAGCCCCCGTGAACGCGCTGTTGTTCGGCATCGAGCCGAGGCCATTGGTCGTGACCCAAGCGCGGACGCCTTGCATGAACGTCTGCGCGCGCGGCTCACCGTTCCAAGCATAGTCGACCATGACACGCCATGGGGTTCGGCAGGCATCCCACGAGTAGCCGGAGCCGTACCAATCCGTGCCGTCGTACTTGCTCCAGTCGGGCACGAGTCCGCTCATCCGCGCCTGATAGGCGACATAGAGCTCGTAGGAACCCGCGAGTAGCGCATTCCAGGTGGTCGCTTGGTCCGTGAAGTAGTGCGCGAAGACCCGGTAGTAGCCCGGCGCAAAGTAGGATGGGTTGATCTTCTGGTTGGCGCTGTCGGAACAGCCGCCGAACTTGTCGCCGGGGCGCAGGATGGTGCGCCCGCCACAAAGTGTGGCAGCGTCCACTTCAAACTGTAGGATCTTCGCGGTGAGTGTTTTGGCTTGGGCGAGATAGCCAGCGTCGGACCAGCGCGCGTTGGCCTGAATCAAGGCCATAGCGGCGTCGAGGTCGGCATCGGTGGCCGCATTGGCGTTGTTGTTGCCCGGCGCGTCACACGATCCAGTGGCCCAGTTCATGAGCCCGTTCGCGTCGAGGTGGTCGCTGTAATACTTGTAGAGGCCGTCGAATAGCGTGCGATCTGCCATGTTCGCCGACAGCAACATGCCGTAGGCAATGCCTTCCGAGACGACGGAGCTGTCGTCGCGCTGCACGACCCAGCTGCCGTTCGAGCACATCTTGGTACGCTTCGTTTTCCAGGCGTTGTACTCGCTGGTAAGTAGGCTGTCGGTGATGGCTGTGGCCGTAGCCGCGTGCCAGGTCGCGCTGCTGCCACCCGCGCCGGCTGCGCCGCCGCTCGACGCTCCGCCTGCGTTTGCACCCGCGCTGCCACCGCTTTGAGTCGTGCCGCCACCGGCTCCGCTGCCCGCGTTGCCAGTTCCCGCGTTGCTCGTCCCCGCAGCGCCAGCGC
>JAEUAF010000616.1 GCA_019695485.1 Sorangium sp. | reverse complement strand
CGCCTGGTTTCGATAGAGCGGCCCCCACACCACACCGAGACCGGCACCCATGCCGTAGTTGATCGCCACTTCCGGCGAGATCTCGTGGCTCCACAGAAAATCCGAGGTGAGATAGAGCACCTTGATGTTGCTCTCCACGAGCTCCCACGCATCCTCGCCGTCCTTCTTGGCTTTGAACGGCGTGGGATCCATCGCGTAGCTCGAAAGCCACAGCGAGAAGTTGAACTCGAAACCCGCCTTGCGAATGCCAATCTCGGGCCCCCCGCTGTGCACTGCAACGGTGCGACCGCCCGAAGCGAACATGCTGAGGATGAACTCGGGAACGACAATCAGCCGGTAGCGCGCGCCCACGAACTTGTAAGTCTTGCCGGCATCTTCCACCGGCGACGTTTCCTCGGCGTGGACATCCTCGGGGGTGACGGCGGCGCCATCCTTCTCCTTCTTGGAGTCGGCGTCGCCATCCTTGGCCTTGTCGCCGGAGGCGTCCGAATCCGCCTTGTCGCCCTCGGCGGGCGCCGAGTCACCGGCATCCGTTTTCTCCTCCGCGGCGGCGGCCGGGAGGGCCACGCCGAGACTGATCAACAAACTAGTCAGGGCCGTCAGCCCAAAGCGCTTCGCCATTCGAAAGCCTCCAAGTCGGTTCCGCGCGGCGGAGCGGGCGCTTTGCCCGGGTTCCCCGCGAAGGTGCGCCATGGTGGCACGCTAGTGTGCCACTTGGCAAAGCCCTTGAATAAGCCGTCCAAATGCGCACTTGGCACAGTGTGCGGGCTCACTCAGCCGTGCTTTGCCTAGCCTTCTGCCGCAGCGCGTCATGAGACGCTTGTGCAGGCCGCACTCGCGCGCACCCAAGGCCACATGGCCGTCGCGATCTCACGATCAAGCCGCCAGATCAGTGGCGGCCGAGCGGCCTCAAAGTTACTCTCCTTTGGGTGAGGCGCGCAGTGATTGTCCTTGGCTTCGCGGCGATCGCATGGAGTTGCGCGTCACGATACGTCACGCGCGGCGCGGATCTCTACGCAGGCGGCCACTACATTGAAGCGGCCGAAGTCTTCGAGCGCACGGAGCGGCGCCTGCCCGATGCATCACTCGCCGAACGCGCTCGCTACGGACTCTATCGCGGAGCCACCCTGCTCGCGCTCGGAGACGCGCATCGCGCCGGAGGCTGGCTCGCCTACTGCGATGATATCGTGACGAAAGATCCGAGCACGCTCAATGACGAAGAGCAGGTGATGCTCAAGCGCGCACTCGCACTTGCAAGTGCTCGACGCACTGCGATCCCCTCCTCGCCCACTGAGGGCGCCGCCATTGCCACGGGACAACCGCTGGCACCCGCTTCCGAAGTCGGGAATTAGGATAGACGCGCGTTAGTTGGTCTGCGTGGCGGCGCCCAACTTGGAGACGTCGAAGCCGAACGAGCGCTTCGGGCCCGAGAGCGCCACGTGAATCGTATCCGCATCGACCCGTGAGAACGCGAGCGTGATAGTGGCGTTGAACGGCGTGCCGAGCGTGTAGCTCCCAGCCTGAGGCACGGGGTCTGCCCAGCGCATCTGCACGCCTTGGATGGCGAGGTCGAAGCTGCCCCGATCGCTCTGCCAGCTGCGGTGGCCATCGACCACTATGCCTTGCGTAATGTCACCGTTCAACGCCGCCTGAGTTCGGTCGCCGCTGCCGTGGGCGACACGCCCGCTCGCGAGGTGAGTCCAGGTCGTCGAATGCTGCACGCGGCGTGTCTTCGCTTGGGTGTCCCAAACCACGTGGGCCATGCCTGATAGCTCCACCACGCCGTTCGACAGATCCGTCCACTCGTGGTCGACGATCACCTGGCCAGCGTCGTTCTTGGACACGCTGACTTTACTGGTGCCGGAAAACGTGTGCCCTCGATAGCTGCAGTTACCTGCGCGCGCGCCGTACTCGATCGTGAGACTCGCTCCAGCGGCCGTGACTGCGGCACACGGCAACTCCGAGGTGATGAATGTGGACAGCTCGGCCGCCGCATTCTCGGCGGCTTGTCCGATCGTGAAATTGGTGGCGATGTCGACGCTGGCGGAGGTCAACGATTCTGCCTCCGACGCCGCCGTCGCCTCCTCCAACGACTGGGTCGCTTCCGAGACCGTGAGCGGTTGTTCACGATCCTTGGGGCACGCAGTTAACAGCAGGGGCAAGAACAGCGCAAATGACAGGCGTTTCATCTGGTGGGGTCTCCGGACTCAGTCTGAGTGCACCAATCATACCGCCGACCACGTGCAAATACGCCGCCGCCCGAACCGGCTGTGCGGCGCGCTCCCCAAAAAGGTGCGCATGCGGCGCACGTCTGCCGCCCTGCCGCCTCGTGCAGCGCAGCGAGAAAGGACGCGAGCCGGGCCGCCACTTGGGAAGCAGCCCGGCCACGAACAGCGGCTCAGCCCTTGGCGTCGCCGCGCGCGAAGATCGACGCCACGTAATTCACGAAATCCGTCGCGCTGACTTCGTTGTAACTAGAGTAACGCATCAGGCGCGCCTTGATGATGTCGATCTTCTCTTGGGTTTCCTTGTCGACGACAGCGGAGACCAGCGTCTTCAGCTTGATGCTGTCCTTCTGATCTTCGAACAGCTTCAGCTCGAGCGCGCGCCGCAGGCGATCGTTGGTCTGCCAATCGAAGCGCTTGCCCTCGACCGCCTTGGCGCCGATGAAATTCATGATCTCGCGCCGGAAGTCGTCTTTGCGATTCTCGGGCACTTCGATCTTCTCTTCGATCGATCGCATCAAACGCTCATCCGGCTCCTCGTCTTGGCCGGTGTAGCGGTTCTTGACCTTCTCCTTGAGAGTGTAGGCCTTGATGTTGTCGATGTAGTTCGCGGCAAGCTTCGAGATCGCCTCTTCGTCGGCGCTGATCGCGCGCTGCACTTCGTTTTTGACGATCTCTTCGTACTCGCGCTTCACGACGCCAATCGCTTCACGATAGCGCTTACGCTGCTCTTCCCCGTTGATCAGGGAGTGGTGCGTGAGGCCCTTCTCGAGCTCGTTCAGCACCATGAACGGGTTGATCGTGCCCTCACCGGTGTCGCTGACCAGCGCGTTCGAAATCTTGTCCTGCACATAGCGAGGGCTAATGCCTTCCATGCCTTCGCGCTTGGACTCCTTGCGCAACTCTTTGACGGTGTCCTGCGTGTAACCGGGCAGCACCTTGCCGTCGTAGAGCTTCATCTTCTGGAGCACGGCGAGGTTGTGCTTCTTCGGCTCTTCCAAGCGCGTGAGCACCGCCCACATCGACGCGACTTCGAGCGTGTGCGGCGCCACGTGCTTACCGCGCACCTTCTCTTGATTGAAGTCCTTCTCGTAGATGCGAATCTCATCGCTCAGGCGCGTGATGTAAGGCACGTCGATTTTGATTGTGCGATCGCGGAGCGCCTCCATGAACTCGTTGTTCAACAGGCGCTTGTACTCGGCCTCGTTGGTGTGGCCGATGATGAGCTCGTCGATGTCGGTCTGCGCGAACTTCTTGGGCTTGATGCGATGCTCTTGTGAGGCACCCAAGAGATCGTAGAGGAACGCGACGTCGAGCTTCAACACCTCGACGAACTCCACGATACCGCGGTTCGCGATGTTGAACTCACCGTCGAAGTTGAAGGCACGTGGATCGGAGTCCGAGCCGTACTCCGCGATCTTCCGGTAGTTGATGTCGCCGGTGAGCTCGGTCGAGTCCTGATTCTTTTCGTCCTTGGGCTGAAAGGTGCCGATGCCGATGCGATCCTTCTCGCTCAAGAGCAGGCGCTTCACGCGGATGTGATTGGCGGCGACCTTGCCCCAGTCGCCCTTGTAGTGCTGCATCAGACCGTTGAAGATGAAGCGGCTCGCAGGGTCGAGATCGCCCTCCACCTTCACGCGGTACTTGTCGTTCGAAAGGCCGAGTTTTGCGATGGCTTTCTCGCGCCATTCCGCCGGGATCAGCCGCAGCGGCTCCTCGTGCATCGGGGAATCGAAGCTGTCGGCGCCGCCGCTCGCGAGCCCGCTCTCCGCCAAGTTCACCCACTTGAAGGTGAACAGCGCGCCCTCGGCGCTCTGCGAGTAGCGCTCGAGGCCCTTCTTCAGCAAGCGCGCGATGGTCGACTTCGAGGAGCCCACCGGGCCGTGCAGCAAGATCACACGGCGCTCCGGACCGTAGCCTTCGGCGGCCGCCTTGAGCACGTTCATCAGCCGCATCAGCGGGATGTCGAGCCCGAACACGGCGTCCTTGCCTTCTTCGATTTCGTCGCGGAAAAAGTTGTACCGAATCAGCTTCTTCTTGTTGTCGATGTACTCTTCGGTGCCGTACGAAATCACCATGTCGTACACGCGCTGGAACGCGTTTCGGGTGACTTGCGGGCGATCGCGAACGATCTGAAGGTAATCTTCGAAGCTGCCTTCCCACGCGATATCGCGATAGCGATCGTAGTCCTGCATGGAAGCGATCAGAGAGACCATGCTCCCAATCGCTGACTCTGGCGTCTGACCACTCGTGCCCGGTTGATCCATTTTGTTTCCGCCTCGGCTGAACTCGAACTTAACCACATCGACGCGCCCCAGTCACGTCGGCCGTCGGCTCAAGAAGTGCGCGTGGCGGAGGTTCACCCACACCGGCCGCAACGCGGTCGTGTACCCAGGCAGCGCCCCGCGTTCTGCCCTACGTCAGACCGCAATCGTCGAAGCGCTCGGGCTTGAAAGCATGGTCGTCGGCGGGGCGTGGTAGGCTTTCGCCGTCGCGCGCGCTCTCGCGTTTCGCAGGGCGCGAAGTGATGGTGCTCGAAACGGAGTCGCGACCCGGCACTCACACGAGTTCGCGCACTCCGAAGTGATTCACGCCGGACTCTACTAGCGGACAGGGTCGCTCAAAAGGGTGGCGACGCACGAGCGTCTCGAGCTGCAGGCGGAGAGCAACTAGGTCAGCGACTTGACGTGGCTCGAGCCGCGCGACATCCGGACGCTCGAGCCGCATGTGCCCGCCGTGCGCGGCGTGTTCTCACCCTCGACCGGAATCGTCGCCAGCATCGCCCTACTTTCCGCGCTGAACGCCGACGCCGAGAGCCACGGTGCGAGCTCTCATTGCGCTTCCGCGTGACGGCGAGCGAAGAGCTTGAACCACGCCGCTCCTGCTCGAGATCCGTGAGGCGAAAACGGCGCTTACTCGCCTCGCGAGTCGTTCGAAAACTGCCAGCCGAGGGCGTCCCTGGTCAACGCCAAACAGCGGCCTCGTGGCCGAGCGCGTTGCGTCGAGGGGGCGACACGCGATTGGGGGTAGCATGGGGAAAGGTCGCTCGAACCCATGCCTGCATCCTCCGAACCTTCGAACCGCGCTCCAGTCGCGTTTGGCAGCGAACCACTCACGGGCGTGGTGCCAGCAAGGCTCGATGAGCCAGACCTCTACATCAATCGAGAGCTATCCTGGCTCGAATTCAACTCGCGAGTGTTGGCGGAAGCGCAAGACTCGAGCGTTCCGCTCTATGAGCGCCTCAAGTTTCTCGCAATCTTCGCCGCCAACCTGGACGAGTTCTTCATGGTGCGCGTGGCCGGTCTGCAGGCGCAGCTCTACAACGAGGTCGACGACGTACCGCCAGACGGCTTCACACCCGATCAGCAGCTCTCCGCAATCGCCGGACGCGTCCACGAGCTCACCTCGACCGAATACGAGATCTGGAACGGCGCGCTCAGAAAGGAACTGCGCGCCGCCGGCCTGGCCCTGATTTCTCCGGACGAGCTCAGCGCCAAGGAGCAGGCCGTGCTCGACGAGCACTTCGTGCGCAACATCTATCCGGTGCTGACGCCGATCGCGATCGACCCGGTACACCCGTTTCCGCACGTGCGAAATAAGAGCATCAACGTCGGGCTGATGTTCGAAAAGCGACTGCACTCGACGGAGCCGTCGTTCGGCTTGGTGCAGGTGCCCACCATGCTACCGCGGCTGATTCGTGTGCCTCTCGAGGGGACGCGACGCGCGTTCGTGGCGCTCGAGGACCTGATCTTTCGCCACACGAAGATGATCTACCCGCAGCTCAAGGTGATCGGCCAATACGCCTTCCGAGTCACGCGGAACTTCGACATGGAGCTCGACGAGGAAGAGGGCGAAGATCTGCTGCTCACGCTGCAGGCGGAACTGCGCCGGCGTGAACGCGGACATGCCGTGCGGCTCGAAGTGAGCGGCGCCGCGCCGGACGAATCGATCCAGTGGCTGTGCCGTGAGCTCGAGCTCAACGCGGAGAGCGACGTGTACTGCGTGGCTGGGCCGCTATTCCTGGGCGATATGACCGTGCTCACCTCGGGCGACGAACGGCGCGACTTGCGTGACGAGGCCTTCTCGCCCCAGCACGTGCCCCCGCTGCGCGACTCGGAGGAATACTTCGAGACCATCGCCGAGCGGGACGTGCTCCTACATCACCCCTACGAGTCGTTCGAGGCGGTGATCGACTTCTTGTGGCAGGCCGCGGAGGATCCGCGCGTGCTCGCCATCAAACAAACGCTCTATCGCACGGGTGGCGAATCACCTCTGGTGCGCGCGCTGCAGCGCGCGGCCGAGCTCGGCAAGCAAGTGACGGCGCTCGTGGAGCTGAAGGCTCGCTTCGACGAAGAGAGCAATATCCAGTGGGCGCGCGCGCTCGAGCACTCCGGCGTCAACGTGATGTATGGGCTGCTCGGCTTCAAGACCCACGCGAAAGTGCTGATGGTCGTGCGCCGCGAGCGCAACGGTCTGCGTCGCTACGTGCACTTGGCGACGGGCAACTACAACCAGCAGACAGCGCGTGTCTACGAGGACATCTCGCTGTTTACGGCGCGCGAGGACTACGGCGAGGACGCCACCGCGTTTTTCAACATGCTGACCGGTTACAGCGCCCCGGTGCGCTGGAACCGCTGGATCGTGGCGCCGCTCGGCCTGCACGAGGCGGTGCTCGGGCTCATCGCGCGCGAAACGGCGCACGCCCTCGCCGGCCGCCCCGCGCACATCGTCGGCAAGATGAACTCACTGGTCGATTCGGAAGTGATCGCGGCGCTCTACGCGGCCTCGCAGGCCGGCGTGGAAATCGATCTTTTGGTACGCGGGATCTGCTGCCTCAAACCGGGCGTGCCGGGCGTGAGTGACCGCATCCGCGTAAAGGCACTCGTGGACCGCTTTCTCGAGCACGCGCGCATCTTCTATTTCAAGAACGGCGGAACCGAAGAGGTGTTTTGCTCTAGCGCCGATTGGATGCCGCGCAATTTCCGGCGCCGCGTGGAGGTGATGTTCCCGGTGGTCGACGATGCGTTGAAGGCCCGACTCAGCAAGGAGATCCTGGGCACGATGCGCGAAGATACGGCCAAGAGCTGGCGCCTCCTAGCGAACGGGCGCTACGAGCGACTGAACGAGGTCACGCCGCTGCGCAGTCAGCAGCGCTTCATGGAGATCGCGCGCGAACGGGCGCGGGAAAACGAGGCGCTGCTCGGTCTTTCGAAGGCGGCGGTTTCTCCGACCCCGCGCGCCCTCGACAAGTTGCGACGTGGCGCGACCAAGAAGCGGAAACGCCGACCGCGCGAAGAATGAGCACGGCCCCGCCGAATTTCGCCACGTGTCGGACGGCTGACACGCGAGCCGAAGACTTGGCGCTGCCGCGCGGCGCACTCCCCGCGAACATGGCTCAATTGCGGCGTTTCTGGGGCCCCGGCGTCGCTCGCCAGGGCGGCACGCTTCCTGCTGAGGGAGTTGTCAGCGATCATGTCGAACTCGGCTGGAAGTCCGTCATCGAACTCACTTGGCAATCGGCGCGCATTTCGGCGCGCAGAACTCAAAGCGCCCGTCCTGATTGACGCTTCGAGCACTTATCACACGGGGCGCTGTCGCGACGTTTCTCCGGCGGGGATCGGCGTCGAGACCGACGCTCCTTTCGTCCCCGGCACCGTCGTCGACCTCTATTTCGAGCTGCCGACAGGCTCGGCAATCGAAGCCCGCGCGGAAGTTGCGCGCTGCGCGAACCACGCCGTCGGCCTCAAGTTTCACGACCTTTCGGCGGAAGCAGGCGACGCCCTGCGCTCGTATTGCGAAGGCTGGCGCAGAGCGCTCCTGCAGCGTTGCGCGACGCGTACTCCGTCCATGAGCGACGCCACCTCGACCCACGGCGCGGCCCCAACCCGGGTATGCGGGCCCGACTCCTCGACGGCGTTCCAGCGCCCGGAGCCTTCTAGCGCGGTGCGCGTGCGCGTCGCGCCGATCCTCTCGGTCACGGCCGAGCGCAAGCGCTGAGGTCACGGCCCCACAGCGCCCAAGTGCCGGCGTGGTCGAGCTCATGAAAACCCGCAAGCGTGGGACGCGCGCTGCGCGTCAGCACGTAGTCGTAAAAACAAAGCTCACGCCGTGAGTCGACGCGCCAAGGCATCCACTCCCAGCGCGGGCCCACGCGCGGCGGTCGCGTCTGCTCGCGAAGTCGAAACGGCGAAACCGGAAAATCCGCGAACGTGAACATCACCACCCCGCCGCGCTCGGCTTGAATCCAGGCGACGGCATGCAGGTACTGGGAGAACTTTACGTAGCGGGAGCTCGGATCGAAAATCAGGCCAGCCACCTTGCTACCGAGCGGGACTCGAGCGATCAACGCTTCGAGCCCGGCGTACTCGCGTTCGGCTGCGTTCCGAAAGGCGTGGAACGTGAACCACGCGCTGTACGCCCCGAGGGCGACGGCCGCGCTCGCAATCGCGACGCGCGCCAGGCGTGGGCAGTCGGGCAAGAGCGGTATCATCAGCAGCAGAGCCAGCAGCGGGAAGCGCGCATGGATTGGCCAGATGAAGGAGTACGAGGCAGGCAACGCGAAATAGCCGAGCCAGCACAGCGGAACCAGCGGAGCCAGGCGCAGCCACGCGCGTGATCCGAGCTCAGCCGTCAGCTCTGTCGTTGCTCGCACAGGTTCGGTGCCGCCCGCGGCGCGTGACGCTTGCAGCGCGCGGCGACGTTTGATCCAAACCGCTAACCCAGCGCCCGCTGCGCTGCCGACGAGCGTGATCCAAGCCCAGAGCACGAAGTTTTCTTGCCCCCGCACGACATCGAGCAGCCATAGCCCGAGCTCGTCGATGCGCTCGCCGAGGGGCGGGCTGACCACGCCCGACGCTTGACCGCTGCTGAGCGTCAGCAACGCGCGTCCCGCGGGGTTCGTGCGAGACCACACGGCGGCACAGATCACGGAGGGCGTGAGCGGGGCCACACGCCACGCCATTTGCGCGAGGTCGCGGGTGATGGCGAGCGCTGTCACTCCCAGCACTAAGAGCGCATAGGGTGCGACGTGCGTGAAAAAGCAGACCACCGATACCGCGGCCAGGCCGAGCGCCACCCTGGGCGAGCGCGACTCGCTGAAGCGCACGGCCAGCGCTAGCCCCCAAATCAAGAGCGGAATGCCCGCGATGAAATTCAAGAACCCGAGCGCCAGCTGCGCGTTGATGACCAGAGGCAGGGCGAGCAGGGCAAAGCTCGCGGGGCGCCCGAGAGCGTTCAGCAAAGCGCGCAGCGCGTAAGGCAACGCGATAAGCGACAGCGCGATCACCAGTTTGGTCGCGAGCAGCGCGCCGAACGCGTAAGCGAGCAAGTGGGCGACGGCGTATACGGCCAAGTACTGCGTCGCGAAGGGCGTCAGCTCGAACGCGCGCTCGAAGCCGAGCGCTGGCACGCGATAGTCGTGCAGGACGCGCACCGCGGCGACATGCTGCGGCAGATCTTGGATCGGCACGTAGCGACCCGCAAAGAGCGGCAGCGCCATGAGCGCCGCTGCGAGCGCGAACGCGACTTCGAAGCGAACCGTGGCGACACGCGCCGCGCCCACCGCCCTCAACGGCTCACGGATCGCTCGGGTCGATCTCGAAAGGCGTCGAGGGCGCGCCTTCGTGAACCGCGCCCCCGCCGATCCAGAACACATAACTTGCGGCACAGGCGCCATCGAGATTCACATCGATGGTGATCGGCGCGCCGGGATCCGCATCCAGGAAGAAGCCGTCGAAGTCGACGTCGGTGGTGGCCACGAGCTCAGCGGCATTGGTGCCGAACACGCTCAGCTGATCCTTGGACTCGAGCCCGTCGGGCGAAACGCCGAGCAGCGCGCCGCCGCCCTGCACCTCGACGATGGCGTCGAACGCGCAGTCGAAGCCCGAAGCGTTCGTGTCGCACGCGGTGGTGATGCGCCAGTGGCCACCCTTCGAGTACTCCACGAACACGCCGACACCGTCCCCGGCCGTGATGTCCAACACGGCGTCAGTGTCGACCACCCCGGTTCTGAGCGGGCCACCGCACTCCGGCCCCGGCGTGCGCGGATTTCCGACGTACGTGTCCGAGCCCCGATGGTGATCGCCGTAACCACAGGCGGGAAGAAAAGCCGAAAGCAGGACACCCAGAGTAAGCGCGCGTAGCATGCGAATTTCCAATTTGGTATCGACCCTCGGACGCGGGTCAACCGACCGATGTTGCGAAGCGTGCTGCGAAGAGGCTCTTTATCATCGCGAGCCGTGTTGCCACCACGAGGCCCGTATCAACGGTGCCCGCGGCCACCACCGAAGGAGCGCGAGCCGCCGCCAAAATGCGAGCCCCCACCACCGCCACCAAGACGCGGACTGCTGCCACCAAATGAGCGCGGCGCGGGCGACGACGGCGCGGAGCGTGGCGCCCAACCCCCACCCGTTGCGCGCGGCGCGGAGGGGGCCGGCGTCGAACGAAAGCGCTCGGCCGACGGCGCGGAGCGACGTCCCCAATCGGGCGACGATTGGTAGCGCTCGGCCGAGGGCGCGGGCGCAAAGCGCGACGAGTCCCGCGTCCCAGCAGCGGCACGCGAGCGATCCGCCCCGAAGCCACTCGGTGCCACGTAATTCTGTCGCGCTGTCGGCCCCGCGCTTGGCATCGCCCGTAAGCGCTGGGTCGGAACGGCCTGAGCCGGCACACGCGCCGCACTGAGCGGCGGACCGCTGACGGCGAATGACCGTCGCGCGACGCCGCCGCCGACGGTTGCGGGCACGTAGCGCCGCGTGTTGGCCGCGAGCCGGTCGACCAGCACGCGATCACGCACGACGTAGTAGTTCATCGAATGGTGGAAGACGTACGCGCTCGGGCAGAACACCCACGGCGTGTAGCCGCCGTACCAGTACGACACGGCATAGCCATTGAACCAAAGGTAGTCCGGCCCCATCGGCGCCCAACCGAGATAGGCGTAACCGCCGACCGGCACGCGCCAATGCACCCAGGCGGGCGCGTAGCGGTAGCCGGGCACCCAAGCCCAGCCGCTGCCGCCGATCCAGACCCAGCGGCCGTAGTGAAACACCACGCCGCCGAACGGATAATCGCTGACCCAAACCCAGTTGCTGTCTTCATCGAGCGCCCAGTGCCCATCGCTCACGTAGGGCGAAAATCCGTTGCCCACGACCGACTGACTCGGTACCCACACCGTGCCGTAGGTCGGGTGCTGGACCCAGTTGCCATAGGGATCGAGGGTCGAATGAAACTCGGTGAGCGCGCGCGGATTCCTCTCTTCCGGATCGGGCGCTGCCGACTGCGGACGGTCGCGGTCGATCAATGGCGACGGCGCGAGCGAAGGCATGTCGGTGCCTTGCGCGGGAGGCTGCCCGGCCGCCGCTGGCGGAGGCACGGCGGGTGGCGCCGAAGGGCTGTTGGCGGCGCCCGGCGACTGCGGGTCAAACCACCCGCTGTCAGCGGCGGGAGGATCTGCGGCGCGTGCTGTGTGGGCGCCGAATCCCGCAAATAGCGCCGCCACGAGAAGCACATGCCGAAACCACGAAGGAGCAGTCGACATTGGAGGAATCATGAGACCAACCCGGGTAGGGAGCAAACCGTATGCCGCTTCGACGGACGGGGACCCAGCAAGCTTCATTCGGGCGAGTCGGAAGGCCGGTCGCGCGGCTATTCGCGCCGCTATTCCCGGGAGGGAGCTGATACGCTCCAGCAGGAATGTTGAACTTCGACGAGGCAAGGCGCCGGATTCTTGCGGCCGGCGACGCGCTCGAGCCCGAGCTCGTGGCGCTAACGGAGGCTGAAGGCCGAGTGCTCGCGGAAGATTTGTACGCGAATGCCCCGCTGCCAGCGTTCGACTACAGCGCGATGGATGGCTACGCGGTGCGCGCGGCCGACGTGAACCAACGATTACAGCAGGGGATGCCGATTGCCGGCGAGTGTCGCGCTGGAGATACGCCCCCTGCGCTGCCCGCAGGCGCCGCCCTGCGCATCTTCACAGGAGCGCCATTGCCAGTGGCAGCGGACGCCGTCGTGATTCAGGAGAACGCGACGCGCCGAGGCGACGTCGTCGTGTTCTCGGAAGCCGCCACGGTCGGAGACAATATCCGACGCGCAGGTGAAGATTTGACGCAGGGGGGACTCGCGCTCGCCAAAGGAACACGGCTCGGCCCCTTTCAGCTCGGGCTCGCGGCCGCGGTCGATCGAGCCAGTGTGCTCGTGGCACGAAGGCCGCGCGTGCGCATCTTCGCGACCGGGAGCGAACTCCGTGCGCCCGGGTCGCCTCTGGTTGCCGGGAAGATTCCGGAGTCGAATACGATCGCCGTCGCTGCGCTGTCACGCCACGCCGGCGCCTTGGTCGAACGGTGTGAGGTGCAGAGCGACGACTTGGCGGGTATCACTTTCGCGCTCTCGACGGCGTTCGAGGCCTGCGATGTGCTGGTGACGATCGGCGGCGTGAGCGTCGGTGACCACGACTTGGTGCGCCCGGCGCTCGAAGCGGCAGGCGCGACGCTCGAGTTTTGGAAGGTCGCGATCAAGCCCGGGAAGCCGCTCACCTTTGGCCGCGCCGGGCGCACGCTGATCTTGGGGTTGCCGGGCAATCCGGTGTCCGCCCAGCTGACGTTTGCGCTGTTCGGGGTTCCGCTACTGCGTGCGCTGCAAGGCGACCTCGCGGCGTCGCCAGCGCTGACGCGCGTCACACTCGACTCCAAACTCCAACAAAAGTGCGGCCGGCTCGGCTTTTATCGCGCTCGCCTGCAGGGCACCCGCGCCATTGTCACGCCGAATCAGGCGTCCGGATCCACCTTCTCGCTGGCCCACGCGGATGCCCTAGTCATGATGCCGGCGGAGCTCAGCGAGTGCGCAGCGGAGACTCAGCTCGACGCGATTTGCCTGCGCGATCTGTGAGCCTATGACGATCTTGATTGGCATCTTCGTCGGCGGTCGCGGGACGCGCATGGGACACGTTCCGAAAGGGCTGTTGCCCCTGCCCGATGGGCGCAGCGTACTCGCTCGGCTGCTCGACGAATGCCGCGCTGCGCTGCCCGCGGCGACGCTCGGGCTGGTAGGTGACGCGACTCCCTACTCGAATTTCGCCTTGCCGGCGATCGCCGATGATCCGCGTGGCATCGGACCAATCGGTGGCTTGCGGGGGCTGCTGCTCGAGGCCGCGCGCCAAAATTGCGGCTCTGCGCTGGCCTTGGCCTGTGACATGCCCGAGCTCGGGCGCGGCTTGATCGCGCGCTTGGCGGGCGAACGCAGCGACAGCTGGCTGCTCGCGCCGTGCGCGGGAGGTCGCTGGGATCCGCTTTGTGGGCGCTATGCGACGAGCGCGCTGCCAGCTATCGACGCTGCCATTGCAGCAGGAGAGCGTTCGCTGCAGCGCGTGTTCGCGCGGCTCGCAGCGCACGCGCACCCGCTCGAACTCAGCGCCGACGAGCAGCGCGAGCTCCACGATTGGGATTCGCCCGAGGACATGCGCTGACTCGGCGCGGCAGCGGGGGCTTACGTGTGTCCCGCCGCCAAACTCAGCTCACCCCTTGTCGTTGAACACGATGCGGCAGATGCGCCAGTCAGGCAGAACATCGGCACCAAAACGCCGGTAAAACTCGATCGCGTTTTCGTTCCAATCGAGCACCGACCATTCGAGTCGACCCGCACCGCGCGCTTGGGCGCGCTCGCGAACGGCACTCAGCAACGCTTTGCCGATCCCTCGCCCGCGATGACTCTCGAGCACAAACAGATCTTCGAGATAGATCCCAGGACGCGTGAGAAACGTAGAGTAGCTCGTGAAGAACAGCGCAAAGCCGACGGCTTGCCCGGCACACTCGGCGAGTAGAGCTTCGGCCGCCGGCCGTTCGCCGAACAAGTGCGTCGCGAGCGCCTGGACGTCGCCGCTCAGCGTGTGCTCGAGGTGCTCGAATACGGCGAGTGCCCGGATCAATCCGAATATCGCCTGTTCGTCACCGGGGCGCGCGGCCCGAATCGAGACATCGTTGGCTGGGTCGAGTGAGACCTTGGTCACGCCCGCAGCCTCGCGTAGTTGCGAACGGGCGGGTAGTCCGAAGCGCCGCGCCCCAAGCGGCGTGCGAAGAAGGGCCGTGTTTTGCCGTGATTTGGCGCACACAAAATCAATCACCACTTGGCAAGATTCGAGGCTTCGAAACCCTGCCGCAGAAAGGGCGCACGGCGACTTGACCTCCGGCGTTGCCTTCGACATCGTTTGGATCGTCCATGTCGCGAGTGTCGAACTCAGCCGACGAGGGCCGTCCGCCTGCGGAGAGCGCAAGCAATCGGCCACGGCAAGATGATCTGCTGTCGGTCGCCAGCGCGGCCAACGCGGGCGATCCGCGCGCCATCAATACACTCGTGCTGCACGTCGGCGGCGGAATGCTGAAGACGGTGCGCAAAGTGCTCGGCCCCGGTCACGCAGATGTAGAAGATGTGACTCAAGATGCCGTGCTCGCGCTACTTTCAAGTTTGAGTGGCTTTCGAGGTGAGTGTACCGTTGCCCATTTCGCACATCGTGTGGCGTTGCTCACCGCCCTCGCTGCGCGCCGCCGCCAGCGTACGCGGGACCGCTGGACCGAGCCGGAGGTGTCCCCCGAGTCGATGCCGGAGGAGGGCAATCGCTCGCCGCTCGCGCGCGCTATCTCCGCCCGGCGGCGAGGCCTCGTGTTTCAGCTGCTGGACGAGCTCTCCGAGCCGATGGCCGAGGCGCTCGCATTGCATTTCGTCCTCGGCTACACGGTCGAGGAGATTGCGGAGAGTCTCGGCGTGCCGGCCAACACGGTCTGGAGCCGGCTTCGACTCGGAAAGCAAGCACTTCGCCGCAAACTGGAGCGGGATGCTCGACTCATCGAGCTTCTGCGATCGAGGGATTGATGCGCCCCGAATGTCGTAGCGATCTAGTCCTGCGTGAACGGCGAGGGAAACTCTCGAGCGCGGAGAATATCGCGTTGGAGGCCCACCTCGAGGGCTGCGAGAGCTGCCGCCTCACGCGCGAAATCGGTGCAGATTTCGACGCCATCGAGCCTGCCATCGACGACGGCAAACGCATCGAACGCTTGGCCGCGTTTGCGGCAGCCCGCCCGCGCTGGCGTCTGGGGCGCCTTTCACGCGGCATGCTACTCGCCGCGACGCTCTCGCTTCTCAGCGGAGTCGCACTGGCTGGCTACGGTTGGTTGGAGGCGCACCGAGCCGCGCGCGGCATGCTAGCCCGAGCCGCGACGAGCGCGGCGAGGGCCAGCGTTTCCGCGCCCCTCACCTGGCGCGTCGTGGAGCCGCAGGCGCCGAGTGCGGCCCCCTCGAACGCCGCTCCCGTGGGCGACACCGCCGCGCCGAACGAGGCCGCAAGCAGCGCTCCACCAATGCCGCGCGCGGCGGCCGGCGCGCAGTCCGCGGCGCAGCTATTTCGCAAGGCCAACGAGCTTCGGCGCGCGGGTGAGTCACAGCAAGCGATCCAGGCCTACCGCGCGTTGCAACGCGATTTTGCGGGCTCACCGGAGGCGACGCTGTCCCAAGTGTCGCTCGGCGGGTTGTTGTTGAACCGCGGCTCTGCGCAGAGCGCCTTGGTCGAATTCGACCGCTACCTGCGTGCCAGTCGCAGCGGCGCTCTGGCCGCCGAGGCGCTCTACGGACGTGGGCGCGCCTTGCAGGGGCTCGGGCGCCGCGCGGACGAACGCAAGAACTGGGAGCAGCTCCTCTCGCAATACCCGGGCTGTCCGTATGTCGAGAGCGCACGTCGCCGCCTGGCCGAGCTCCGGGACTAGCGTGCAGAAGAGTCGCGTGAGCGGGCGGAGATCGCGGGGTGGCGTCGCTTGGGGAACGAGCGGCGTTGGGGTCGCGCTCGGCCTGGCGCTCGTCGCGCAAAACGCACTTGCCGCAGGACTCGACTCGGCCACGACTAGCCCTCTGCCCTCTGCCGCAGACACCCATCCGCAAAAGAGGGACGTGGTGAGTGTCTTCGTAATCGGCAGCGAGACGACCTTCGAGAGCGTGCGTGGCGTCGTCGGCGCTCAGAGCCTGCGTCCGATCACGCTGCGCTGGGAACGCAAAGAAAGGTTCGACCCATCGGAGCTGATCAGCAGCATAGTGGCGGGCGACGAAATCGTGATCCGCTGCTGGCTGGACGTCACCGACGCGACTCGCGTGCATCTCTACTTCGCCGACCATGACGCGCGACGCTTCTTGATCCGCGAACTGCAGCTCTCAGGGCGCCTGGACGAACTCGACCGCGAGAGCTTGGGACAAGCGCTGGAACTTTCGATACACGCGCTGGTGGACGACCAACACGCCGGCCTCACCCGCGAGCAAGCCCGCTCGCTGCTCGCGCCAAGGTCGGAATCCAAGCCTGAGACGCCGCCGCCCGCCGACGTGCCGCGCCCGCCCACTCCTCGACCGCATTCCGGGTTAGCCGCCAACGCCTTTTGGGCTGGCGAGGCGCACTCGGCAGCCATTCCGCTGGTGCATGGCCCCGGCCTCGGCGTGTCCTATCGCTCCGAGGGCGCTCGCTATGGAGGCGCCGCCTGGCTGAGCGGACAATACGAGCTCAAGCAGAGCTATCGGCAAGAGCTGGTGGGCGTCGAGCTCGACGGGGCGGCGCTCCGCAGCGGCGGCGACGTGTTGCTACGCTCGTCGACGAGCCCGTTCTTTGGCGGCTTGCGCGCCGGCATCGGCCTCGACGTCACTCACTTCTCCCCGAGTCCAGGCCTCAGCGCTTCCGGCGTCGCGTTGACTCCGGCGCGCACGAAGACCTCCCTTTTGACGACGAGCGGTGTCTTTGGCGGGCTCGATTTGGGCGCGCGTTTGCGGGTGACGCTCGGCGTGTTCGTGGACGTCGAGCTCTCGCCGATACATTACGATCTCGAGGTCAACGGGCAGAACCTACGCATCGTCGACCCTTACCGGATTCGGCCGGGCGCGCTGCTCGCGCTCGGGATTCGCTAGTTGCACCGCGTGTGATTTGACGGGACCGATCGCTTCGCGATTGTCCCGCTGCTCGGGCATAAGGCGCACTAGCGCGCGGCGTCAGCGTGGCTCGCGTCGCTCGCCGCAGTGCGCGCGTCTTCCCAGCCGACCCAATACACGCCATCGGCGCCGCTTTCACGCTTCCAGATTGGGACGCGCGCTTTGACGCGATCGATGAGCAGGCGCGCGGCGCGAAATGCTTCGTCCCGATGCGGCGCGCTCGCCGCGCACAAGACCGCGGTCTCCCCGACCCGAAGCCGGCCCGTGCGGTGCAGCGCGGATAGCTTCACGCCAGGCATTTCGAGCTCGATTTCTGCGCCGAGTCGGCTGAGCTCTTTCTCGGCCATCGCCGCATACGCTTCGTATTCGAGCTCGCTCACGCGTTGGCCCTGGTTGTTGTCGCGCACGACGCCGACGAAGAGCACACTCGCGCCCGCGTCCGGCCGCGCCACCAACGCCAGCGCTTCGTCGGCCGAAAGCGGCGCGGACCGCAGCTGGAAACGCGACCCACTGGCAAGCTCGTCCCGAAGATAGTCGCTCTTGCCACCGGTCTTCTCGAGCAGCTCGGTAGGGCCAATGCTCATCGCGCGGTCGAAGGCTTTGAGCATGTCGTAGACCGTGAGCGCCGCGGTGCTCGCAGCCGAGAGCGCTTCCATCTCGACTCCCGTGCGTTCGAGCGCCTCGACGGTGACGCGGATTTCAACCGCGTGGCGCGCGACATCGAGCTCGAGTTTCACGTCTACGCGCGTGAGTGACAACGGATGACAGAGTGGAATCAGATCCGCCGTGCGCTTGGCACCCATGATGCCGGCCAGGCGCGCGGTGCCGAGCACGTCGCCCTTCGGCGCGTCCGCGCGTTCGAGCCTGGCGAAGGCCTCTGCGTTCATCGCGACTCGGCTTTTGGCGACGGCGCGGCGCAGTGTCGGAAGCTTCGCGGACACGGACACCATGCGCGCCGCGCCCGACGCGTCGAGATGCGGCGCGTCGGCGCTGATCCCCACGATTTCAGCCAGCGCAGCCGCCAGGCGCGGCCCCTTGCCCTTGCGCGCAATCTTGGCGAGGGCGTAGCGCTCGAGCGGTGTCAGCGCCGACCACGCTGCCTGCTCGAGGCGGCGCGGATCGCTGAGCGCGGCGAGAAGCTCACTGGGCAGCGCGTGTGCGGAAGGCTCGGCCGGTGGCTCGATGCTTGGCGGCGTTGGCTCAGCGCGCGCGAGGATCAGGCGCGCGCGCTCGACGGCCACCACGGGCGTCGCGCCAAGCGCACAGAGCAGTTGGCGATCCGCGTGCCCGAGGCTACGCCACGCAGCCAAGGATGGCTTGTAGCCAGCGGCGTCGGCTGCGCGGCGCGCCGCGAGCGGCATCAAGCCGAGATCGTCGGCGATGTCCTCGAACCCGTAAGGCTTCATTCGTGGGCGACGCTACCACCCGGCCGTAACACGGACCAGCCGCCGCGACCCACGACACGTCGGGCGCAAACGGCACAGCGACATTCGGCTGCTCTGCGCGTCAGACGCGAGCCCAGAGTGAGCGGAACGGCACTCGCCGCCCCGCTCACCGTCCACGGGACCTACTGCGGGCAGGCCGGCGCCGTCCCGATCACTTTCAGAGTCACGCAATAACAAGAAGCGTTGGACTGGCACGGACCATCCGGTCCAGTGCAGGGATCACCCTGGTGCGGCGTTGCTGCGCAGTGCGTAGCGGCGCCGCCAGTGCCTGTGCCGCCAGTGCCCGTACCGCCGGAAGCCGCGCCGCCGGTACCGGTCCCGCCGGAAGC
>JAEUAF010000436.1 GCA_019695485.1 Sorangium sp. | reverse complement strand
CGCCGCACCGCCCTGCGCCTTGCCGCCGCTCGACGCTCCGCCGCCACCGACGCTCGTGCCGCCCTGAGCCGACGTCATGCCTCCACGTGATTGCGCGCCGCCTGCCGCCGAGTTCGCGCCACCCGCGTTCGTGCCACCCGAACCAGGACCTGCGCCACCTTGCCCGCTCGACACGCTGCCACCTTGCAACTGCGACACGCTACCGCCCTGGCCTGTCGCGGTCAGCCCGCCCTGCCCTGGCTGCGTACCCCCGCCTTGACCCTGCACCGTAGTGCCGCCCGCGCCATTGTTGCTGACACCGCCGCGGCCAACGTGACCCGCAGCCGAGCTACCGCCGGTGTCATCACCGACGTTGCCATTCGACGCGCTGCAACCCACCGAGAGAGCAAGGGCGCAGGCGCCCAGAACGCTTGCGGACAGGCCAAGAGAAGGCGGCTTAACCAACGAGTGAGTTCGCATAATTCCTCGAAGACTTGTCATTTATGGACGCCAGAGGCGAAGCACAACTCGGGTCTCCACCAGGCAATCTGGCGACACCACGTCTGCGCATCCTGGAAACTACGTCGCCCAGGGCCAGCCAGCCAGCTGAAAAAGCGCTGAGTCGCTGAGTTCGAGCAAGGGGCACCGCGTTGAGTGTTTCCACCGTCAGTCGCAAATTCGCGTCAGGCTTCGACCAAGAAGAAGCTTCTGTTCTCGAGATAATTTTCCGCCCAACTCACTGGGGCGCTCATGGCCGCCCGCTTTCTCAAGCGACGAGAAACGACGCCTTCGCAGAGCGGGCGCCACAACCGCACGTCAGTGCCATGCTGTGGCCACGTGCGATTGACGCGCCAAAAGCAGGGAGTGACTCGGCTCGGCGACGCCTGCCCAACGCTCGCTCTGCCAGCGCAGGCGCGTGCCCTGAGCCGTCGCAGCAAGCGCGGCTCTAGCCTGCTCGCGAGCCTGCTCGCGGCATGGGCGGGGGCATGTTCAGGCTCGCCTGGCTCCGGCGGAACGCTGGCAACGCTCAGCGCGCGAATCGAGGCCGACCAACAAGGCACGGTCTTCGAGCTCTCGTCCAAACTCTGGGCGCAGCGCAGCTCGGTGGCGCGATATCGAGAACTCGCAGATCGAGCCACAGGTGCGCTGCTCACGCCGTTCGTGACGGAGTCTGGAGCGCCGCTGCTGACCGAAACGGCGGCGCGGGCACGCGGAACCTGCGGCGTCACATTCGTCTCCCCGAGCTACGCAGTGACGGCCGCGCACTGCGTGAACGGCACGACCTCGGATCTGCAGGGGCTCGAGGTCGAAATGTATCGAACCAGTGCCGCGCTCGAGCAGCGCTATTTGAGTCACGCGGCGCTCGCTGGCTCCTTTCCCGACTTTTCCCACGCCACGCTCGACGAGAGCGACGGCTATCTCACTGATCGCTATGCGTGCGAATTGGTCGCGCGTTGTTCGGACCTCTACGGCGGCCGACTCGCCTGCCCCGCGGACACCAACCCCACTGCGGACGCGGCGTTGTTGCGCTGTCGCGGCACGCCGGGGCGGAAGTACGGCTTCCTCGAACTCGCCGACAGCGACGATCCGGTCGCCGACGTGTTCCTGCCGTGGAAGCACGAGATTTACTCAGGGGCGAGCGACGACGACCGCGGCTTCCTGGATCACTACGTGATGGTGAGCACCGCGTCGGAGGACAACTACCACTACTTCGGGGCGGATGCGTCGGGCCACGAGCAGAATCAATTGCTTCCGCTCACCTCACTCGAGCTCGCCCCGAATGTGCCGCATCAGAAAGTCAGCATCTCTCCCGACATCATCACGACGGACCTGCTCGGCTGTCACGGGACATCCGGGGCCGGCGCGTTGCAACCGAGCGACGACGGGCGATACCAGTTGCTAGGGCCGATTGTCGCGGGCAATCACGAGCACGACGAGTACCTGTGCGATCACATCCCGGCGCTGGACGGCTTTTCGCGAGCTCCGGGCTGCCAGGGCATCGCCTACGGGGGTCTCGGAATCACGCAGAGCCTGCTCTCGCCCTTCGAAGCGGCGCTGGCGCTCGATTGCGACCCCTGGGCAGGCGCGTCAGCGAGCCTCTATACGTTTCAAAGGTGCTGGCGCGATTTCTTGAGCACGAACAATACGCCGCTACCTAGCAGCGCTTTCGGGCCGAGCGCCGCGCGAAGCTCGCTGAATGCGCTCGCTGAGCGTTCGCTTTTGATCGGCGCAGCTCGGAACCTCACCTTGCCGAGTTTCTCCGTGAACGCTGGCGAGGCCTACCGCTTCGGCTTCGCCGTGCGAAACGAGCCCGGCGAGTGCGGCAGCGCTTGCCCTCGCGTGCGCGTGGAGGTGCGCGGGAGCGCGCTATTCGACGAGCCCATCCCGACGGGTTCTCGAAGCGTCGCCTTTCCCGTCGCCAGCGCATTCGATGGACTTGCCACGCTGCGTTTCGACTCCGGGCCCAATGCGGCGCTCGAAGTGTCGGAGATCACGCTGCGCCCCGAAGCGTTCACGAACTCGTTCGATAGCTTCGCCGAGCGCGCCGAAGCCTCGCTGATTGACCTCGATCAGGCAGCTTCGCCGGCGCAGCCGATGCGCTTCGAGGGAGACGGGCAGCAGGGGTTCTTGGCGCGTCTCTTACCCCACGAACGAATGGCGCTCTCACGTCAGGCGTTGACGCCTTCGCATTTATGGTCGGCGCGTTTCAGAGTCGCGGGCAGCGGCCAGATTTCCTGCGGATTTCTCGACGCGAGCGGCTCGCCAGTGCTGACTTCGGACTGCTCGGACGGCTTCGTACAGCTCGACGCGCGACGCCCGCTCGCAAGCCAGCCTGAAGCATTCTTCATCGAGACGAGCAGCAATAGCGTAGCGCTCGGCATCGACGATTTTCGGCTGGTGTCCGACGCCATGCCGGACTCGGACGGCGACACGGTGCCGGACGTGCTCGACGATTGCGAGCACGGCCTGACCCATGGCAGCGCGAGCCTCAGTGTATCGAGCCCCGCCGTGACGCTAGTCGAGGTCTGTACCCCGGAGCCCCAACGCGCGGTCTTGGCCGCCCCCGAAGTGCTGGGTGTTTGCGCGGCGCCGCAGATCTCGGGGCACTTGACGCGGGTCAACGGCCGCGAGCTGCCTGCACCAGGCGTGGAGCTTGCCGCTGATCTCTCGGTGCTCTTGCCGCTCGGCACACACGAGATCACGTGGACCATCGCCGACACTGCGGGAACGATCGTTGCCAGCCGCATCAGCGTCGCTGAAGTCAAGCTCGTGAGCGGAGTGCGCTGTGCCCGGCCGAACCAACTCGTGTCGCAACAAGACCTGATCGATGGCGCGCTGTCGGCGGCGGTGCCTGCGTGCTTGCTCGGGAACGCGGGGGATGACCTGCTCATCGGCAGCCCGGGCAGCGACTTCATCGCTGGCGGACAAGGCTCCGACTACTTGATGGGAGACGGGGGCGACGACGTATTTTTCGGCGGCAGCGACGACGATTACATCAACCCGGGCGCGGGCGGTAACGTCGTCATCTTTGCGGGTGACGGGGACGACACCGTGCATGCAACATCGGCAACAAGTGCTCGCATCTTCGGCGGGCTCGGTCGCGATGTCTTGGTCGCGAGCCCCGGGAACGACACGGTCTTCCCGGGGCCGGGCGCGAAGCTCTTGCTGCTGGGCGCAGGCGACGACACGCTTCGCATTTACGATAGTTGCGAGCTCGCGCGTGGGACGCAGCTCAGCGGCGGGCCGGGCAACGATACCTTGATCTCACCGGTATCCCTGGCCGCCCTGCGCAGCGCGGGAGTCGAAGTGGACGGCTTCGAAACGTTCGTGCAAGACAGCTCTCTCGCCTATCTCTCTGAATGCTTCGGGCTGCCATGAGAAAGCAGAGACTCCTCGCGCCGATGCTTTGCCTGGTCGTGGCCGCGTGCAACGACGAAGGCGGCTCGCGCGCAGACTACGCGCGCACCTATACCGCCGCGCGCGGCGCGCACCCTGCGTCGTACGGCGGCTCAGCGGGCACGCCGGATTCGACGCCTGCCGCGGGTGCGGCCTTTTGGTCCTGCGGAACGGCGGCTTCGGTCTGCTCGTGCGTGCGCGTGGACTCCGACCTGGGCGCGCAGGCTGGCAGCTGTCCGGCTTCGAATTGCTGCTTCGAGCAAGGGTCCACAGGCTGCAGCTGCCGGCTCAGCGGAGCGCCACTCGACTGTGCCGCGCTCAAGTCCGCGCTCTCGGCAACCCGCGCAGCGGCAAGCTGCCCGAACCCCGCGCGAAACTGAGCCGTCGCTCGGGCCCACCAAATGCACGAAAGCCGGACTCGAAGTGCTCGAGCCCGGCTTCCGCTCTGCTACGGCGATCCGCAGCGCTTACGCGATCACGCCGAGATGCGCTTCACGAGGTCGACCACCTTGCTCGAGTAGCCCCACTCGTTGTCGTACCAAGCCACGACCTTGACGAAAGTCTTGTCGAGCTGGATGCCGGCTTCGGAGTCGAACACGGACGTGCAGGTCTCACCGACGAAGTCCGTCGAAACGACCTTCTCGTCCGTGTAGCCGAGCACGCCCTTCATCTTGCCTTCGGAGGCTGCCTTCATGGCCTTGCAGATCTCCTCGTAGGTGGCTTCCTTCAGCAGTTCCACCGTAAGATCGACGACGGAGACATCGGAGGTCGGCACGCGGAACGCCATGCCAGTGAGCTTACCGTTGAGCTCCGGGATCACCTTGCCCACGGCCTTGGCCGCGCCAGTCGAGGACGGGATGATGTTCTCGAGAATGCCGCGCCCGCCGCGCCAATCCTTCTTGGAGGGGCCGTCGACGGTCTTCTGCGTCGCCGTCGCGGCGTGCACGGTGGTCATCAGGCCGCGCTTGATGCCGAAGTTGTCGTTCAGGACCTTGGCGATCGGCGCGAGACAGTTGGTGGTGCAGGACGCATTGGAGACGATCGCCTCACCTTTGTAGGTGTCGTCGTTCACGCCCATCACGAACATGCGCGTGTCGTCCTTGGAAGGAGCCGACATCACGACCTTCTTCGCGCCGGCGGCGAGGTGCTTCTCGGCGCCCGCCTTGTCGAGGAAGATCCCCGTGGATTCGACGATGGTCTCAGCGCCCACGGCGCCCCAGTTGAGCTTCGCCGGGTCAGTCTCTGCCGTGCAGCGCACCGGCTTGCCATTGACGACGAGCTTGCCGTCCGAAACCGCGACGGTGCCCTTGAACCTGCCGTGCACCGAGTCGTACTTCAACATGTACGCGAGGTAGTCGACGTCCAGCAGATCGTTGATCCCAACGATTTCTACGTCACCGCGTTGAACGGCGGCGCGGAAAACCATGCGACCGATGCGGCCGAAGCCATTGATACCGACCTTGATCATTTCTTGGTTCCTTTTGGTTTTCGTGACGCCCAGAGGCTCTGGAAAGACCCCGCTTATACAGAATCTGAGCCAGTTTTCCAGTGTTTGCGTAGCACCTTGGCTCTCATCGGTCCTTGGTGACGTACAGCCGTCGACCCATAGCACTGCGACGCAAGCCCGCCCACTAGCGAGGAGCGCAGAACTGACGTCGCACCTGAAACGCTCCGAAACGCTGCCAGAATGGGTGTGGAGCGCTCTTCGCAGCTGCGGGCGAGTGCAGTGCGGGTGCATTCGCGAAACCGAATCGGCGCTCGATGCCCCGTACTCCGGCCGGCCCGGCTCTCTAGAGTATGTGGAACCCGATGCTGACGACGATCCCCGGGCGCACCAGCCAGGGTGCAGCAAGCCGGCGGGAGTTGCCAGCCTCGACCAGGTCGTAGTGGGTGGCGAGCAGCGCGATGTCCGCGAACACGGAAACCGCAAACACCATCGGCCCACCTAGCATTTCGTAGCGAAACTCCGGGCGCAACATCGGCACGAGGTCGGTTCGCGGCGCGAGCGGCGTCACATCGATGGCGTGCGGAGCGCCCGGCGCGATCCGGGTCCAATCGAGGCCCGCCCCGATTGCCCAGACAGCGAAGCCTTCCCTACCGAGCGGCAAGCCGATGTCGAAACTCCCGCGCAATACACTCGTCTGCAGCGTGGCCGTGACATCGCTGGAAACGACCCGCGTCGCAAAGAAGCGTTCAGCCACGATTCGCGCACCCAGCAGGCGCTTACTCCGACTGGCGAGCCGTACCTCGAGGTCCGGGCCATGTGACAGGCCAAAGTCGGGTTGAGCGAGTTCGAGGGCGTAGCCCGCGGCCACACTCAGAAGGAGGGCTGTCTTTGGCGGCGCGAGCGGCCTTGCAGGCGGCTTGCTCGGCGCTGAAGCCCCCTTGGCCGATCGGACGACGGGC
>JAEUAF010000598.1 GCA_019695485.1 Sorangium sp. | reverse complement strand
ACGAGTAGCGTAGGGAGCTGGCTCTCATGGACTGATCAAGTCCGTCATCCAGACGGCGTTCGTCACATCGTGAGTCGAGACTCGCGTCGCCCACTGCTCGTCCGTCAGACGCTCGAAGTTCGATGTGATCTCCTCGTAGTAAGACGATACCGGACCCACGTAGGCGCGCGGGCCCGAGCAGTTCTCTGCGACGACCACCATCGCCCGAGCATAGCCGGTTCCGACATGGAGAACTTTGCCGACGGGGCTACCCGCTTCGTCGAACGGCTGGGTGTGCACGTCGGCGATAGTGGGATCGAACTCGACCGGATTTCCATAGAAGAGCTCCGGATACCAGCCGCTGGCACTCGCCCCGCCGCAGATTTCTTGAATCGCGACCGCTTCGTTGATGAAAGCTAACATGTCCGGCGTGAACGCGGCCCCGCTCCGCTCGTACTCCGCCATTTGTCGAAGTCTGCTGGCGGCGGAAGCGAGATTTTCGAAGTGTCCATTGGCCCGCTGCAGCGTCGGCAGCGCCGTTACCCCCAGCGCTTGCAGCAGGGTTTGCCCGCTCTGGGCGTAAGCTTCGACCTTCGCGAAGAACTCCGGGTAGGGATCCACGTAGGCATCCGGGAAATCACAGGTCGTGCCGGAGGTGTAGGACTGCTTGGCATAAAGAATCGTATCGTGACGAAGCTCCGCCCACGATGCGAGCTGCGTGTTGAGCAAACGCCGTCCCCAGGCTTCGCTGCGCATCGTGCTCGCAAGGCCGGCGCTTTCCGTGCTGCCCGCGCCGGCCGCGGGCGATAGCGCGCGCAGTCCAGAGAGCCAAAGATTGTACAGGCTTTCCTGCCAAAAATTGGGCGGGTGCGCTTCCACGAGCGTGCGGGACGCCGCCAGGGCGGGCGCGTAGCCGTAGCGATCGAGCTCAGAGCGCAGCAGCTCCGCCGCCTGCCCGTTGTTCAGCGCGCTAAACGCGACGTCGAGCGGATTGGGCATCATGCGCCCGGGAATACGGTCGTAGACGAGGTTCGAGAACACTTCGCTGTCGATGACGAAGCGTTGACCCAGGAGCGCGAATGAACGTGCGAGCGGTAGGGTTCCACTGCCGACGCCGTTGATCATGATCTGGCTTGCGATGCGCTGCGCGCCGTAGCCGCCGTCGATCACCGCCTGAGCGATGCTGGCGTCGGGGATGCGGGTGAGTTCGCCTGCCGACTGCACCTTGAGATCGGCGAGCAGTTTCGTCACTTCGTCGACCACCATGTAGTCGTGCTCGCCCACGAAGGCCGTCACCGTGTCATCGATTTGCGCGTAGACCGGCTCGAGCGCCGCGTCGATCAGCAGCCGGAGCGCGACCGTGCCCTCGAACTGTCGGCGCAGAAATAGCTGCGAACCATCTTGGAGCGTCTCAATCAGCCGGAAATCAGTGCGTCCCAGCCAAATCATGGCGCGAAAATAGCGCGACAGGGTTTCAAGGTCGGTGTAGTGCCCGCGAGGCTTGAACTGCGAGAAGTCGAAATCACGCTGATAGCCGAATAGGAGAATACTCTCCAGGCCCTGTGCCGCTAACGCCTTCTCGAACAACTGGCTCGTGACTTGCGCGCTGCCCGACCCGACCACACTCGCGAGTCGCCCGTCGAGCAAACTCTTCGCCACGGCGAGGTACACGTCAGCGTCGGCCCTCGCTTCTGGGCTCAGCGCGGCCGCGGCACCTGTCCGGAGATTGTCGCGCATGCCGTCCAAGAGCCGGCCGAGGTCTGGGATCAGGACGGCGGTCTCGACGTCCTCCAAAATTCGGTCGTACGAGCGATGCATCGCGAACAAGATCGAATCCGCGGATACGTAGACCGGCAGATGTTCCATGTATGCCGTCCGGTAACCATAAGTGAACGTCGGAAATTCGTTGCGGCCGCTGATGGCGAAGCCGCGACTGGTCAGGCTGTTGAGCTCGTCGTCGTTCAAGCGCAGGCTCGAAGCCTGAATGCGCTCCAGTCCTTGAATGTCGGCGGCCACGAAGCTCGGGGGTGCGAGCTCGATCGGCGCGTAACGGGCGATGACAGCGTCGGTGCTGAGCCCCGCGGTCTCACCGAGCGCCGCATTGATGGCTTCGTGGTCGGCGCGAGCGCTCGCCGATTCGGTCAGGGCAACCACGACACCGCTGTCCGGCTTGCCCTGACCGATTGTGCCGCTTGCGTCCGAACCACCCGAGCAGGCGAGGCCGGCGAGTGCGGTGCTCGCGGCCCATAGCGAACGGTTCACGATGCTTCGCATGACGACGACTCCTTCGCTGTGCCACCAGCGGCACACTTTCGCGCATTCGCAAGCCAATGAGCAACCAACGTGCCAGCGCTGGCCCGGCCCTGACGGATGTTCTTCGCGCTTGTCGGGGGGCGGTTCGGATTTGGCTACGGTCCGGCTCCGCCTGCGCCCCCCGCGCCCGCCTCGGAACAAGCAAGTTCGGCGGCTGCGATGGCGCCGCTTTGGCTCGCCTCGGCGCAATCGGTGGCGGACAGCACGAGCTCGCCGTTTTCCTGCGCGGCCCAATTCCATCCGCTCGCGCCGCTCGCGTCGAGCGCCAGATCACGACCGTTCAAGGTTACGCGGATGCTGCCGTGGGTGTCGGGCACCGATGAGGTCAAGTAGGTACATGCTCCGACCTGGTCGCGGATCGTGACCAGCGCGGAGTCGAGCTCACTCTCCGAGCTTGCCGCGTAGTAGCGATGCAGCTGGTTTTGTTGTGGACGCAGGCCGGCGTCCGCCATGGCGTCGAGCACGTTGGAGAACGCGCTCGTGCTGCCGTCTTGAATGCCGATCACGTAAGTGGGCAGGCCCTCTTCGGCCGCGGCAGACACGCGCGCCACCGTCCGCGTGTCATCGAGGCAGCGAACCGCCGTGCAATTTCGGGTCTGCGCGGCACACGCGCAGCTCGACGGGTTCAAGCTGGCGTTGCAATCGGGCGCACCGTCAGTTGCCAGGACCAGAGCGCGCGCCGTGCTCGCTGCGCGAAATTGACGTAGCGCCTGCGCGGCGCTGGCGATCGCGTCTGCCGTCGGCGTGGAACCGGAGGGCGGATTGGCGGACAACAGCGCAATCAGCGCGGGGACGTGGTTGGTCGCTGGGAGTAAGTTGGCTCCGCCCGAGACAGAACAGCTCATGTCGCCCGAGCCCGGTGACGGAAACAACAGCGCCCCAATCTCCATGCCGGCATCGACTGGGGGCAGCGCTCGAGCTAGCGCGGTCTGCAGTACGGACCAGCGCGACTGCCCTGTGCCACCGAAGGCGGTCAACATGGATCGTGAGCGGTCTATGACGAAGAGCAAGGTCGGCTTCGCCTTGTGCAGAGGGAAGACGCCAGGCACGCACGGAACGGCGGGGAATACGCGCGTTGTCACGTTGCTCGGATCGAGCTGGCTGCGCGCCCCGCAGCTCTGAGCCGCCCACGCGCCAAGTCCAAGGGCCAGAGGCAGGAGTCGTCCGCGAGACCCGTTCGAAATGCGCTGCGTCATGGATTGCTCTGTTCCCTTAGGTGGCCGCCACGCCGAAAAATCAGGCGCGTTTCGCCATCGATTCTGCGAACGTCCGCTGCGGCGTCAGTTCGAGGAAGGTAGCGAGTGCGTTGACGAGCTGCATCTGACGCGGCGTTTTGCAGCGCACGCTCAGCAATTGAGGGCTGGCCACGAGCACGACTAGCGCCTGGGCGCGCGAAGTGGCCACGTTCAATCGGTTCAAACTGTACAGGAACTCGAGACCCCGCGGCGCGTCTTCGGCGCTCGAGCTCGTCATCGAATAGATCACGACCGGGGCCTGCTTGCCTTGAAACTTGTCGACGGTTCCGACCGCCACATTGCGCGGTAGGCGCCGCTTCAAGGCAGCGACTTGCGCGTTGTAGGGGGCCACCACCAGCACGTGCTCGGGTCCGATCGGAGACGCTTGCCCGCGGGCATCGACGAAGTCACACCCAGCTGTGAGGAGCTTCGTGCAGAGCTCTCCAACGCACTCGACTTCTTCGTCCGAGCGATTGGTGTTTCCGCGGTGGATTACCGGGACGAAGCGAAGCCCGGCGCCGTCGAATGGCGTCGGGCCACGCAGCTGCTGCGCTTCCAGTCCCGGCATCGCTTCGAGGCGACCCTCGTAGAACACGCGGGAGGTGAATTCACAAATCGCCGGGTTTAGACGGCGCGTCTCCGGCAGAAAGACGCCGCGCTCGGGCGGCATTGTGAGCGCTCCCGCCAACAGGTGTTCGAGCGCCGAGCTTTCGGCGCCCGCGGGGTGCACACCTTTCTGCGGCTGGTCGAGCTGCGCCGGGTCACCGAACAACACCAAGCTGTTGGCGGCTGGCGACACCGCCAGCACATTGGCGAGTGACATCTGCCCGGCTTCGTCCACCACCAGCACGTCCACACTGTTCTCGAAGGCTTCCGAGGTGAACGCCCAGGACGTGCCGCCGATCAGTTGAATCTCGCCGGTCTCGAGCTTCGTTCGCGCGAGCGGGTAGTCCTTCGCGATTGGGAAGGGGAGCTCGGGGAATTCGTCGCGGAGCTCATCGCTCCCGAGGTGCAGAACCTGGAGCGGCGAGCCCGCGGCCGCTGCGACTTCGAAGGCACGAGTCAGCAGCGACACGATCACTTGGTGGCTGTTCGCCGTGACCGCGACGCGCCGCCCCGCGCGGATGAGCGCGACGATCATGTGCGCCGCAGAGTGCGTTTTTCCCGAGCCGGGTGGCCCCTGAACGGCCAGCACCGAGTGGTCGAGCGCAAGGGCCAAGCGCTCGAGCTCGCCGCCGATGTCGGCGCGCGCGGGCACCAGCGGACTGCCCGCCGCTTGACCCACGCGAGGCGGCTCCTGTGCGAGCAGCGCCTTTGCTGCCGCGAAGCGTGTTCCCTCGAGGCCTTCGTCCGCGAGCGACTCGCCGATGCGCAGCAGCCGCGCCGCGTGGGCTTTGGTCGTGA
>JAEUAF010000137.1 GCA_019695485.1 Sorangium sp. | reverse complement strand
CTCGCCTTGACGCCGCTGACGCTGGCTTCTACACGACACGCCGCATGCGGCCGGCGTGGCAGCGAAACCTGCGGTACGTCCAGACCGCGTTCGATTGGCTTTTGCGCGGAAGTGCGTTGGGCCTGCTGATCTTGCTGCTCGTACGGGCGCTGCGCGTGGTGACTATGGCGAGCGACGCCTGGTACTATCACTTGCCGTTCGCCGCGCGCCTGCTTCACATTGTCGGGCCCGATCGCTTCTTGTTTTATCCGGGCAACGAGCAGCACTTCAGGGGATTTCCCCTAGTAGGCGAATTCATCCAAGGGGTGCTCTGGCGTGCGTTCGGGAGACCCGAAGCTGCGAATCTGTTCGCTTGGGGGAGCATTCCGCTCTTCTGCTGGTTCCTGAAGCGACGCTTCGCTGTGCCTCCTCATTTGAGCGTGTTGGCACTGCTGGCGATCCCGATGGTGCACCTGCAAGCGACCAGCGCGCTCATCGACTTGCCCTCAGGCTGCGCTGGGGCCGCCTTAGCCTTGCTGACCATACGGGCCGTCTTGGCGCGCGAAGCGCTCCCACTATGGTCGCTCGCCGGATTTTTGCTGTTGGCTGCGTTTGCAATCAACACGAAGGCCTTCCTGCATCCGCTGACGCTGATCTGCGTCGCGGTCGTCGGCTTCCGAGCGATCGTGCTGAGCCGGGCGCTGCCCGAAAAGGAGCGACGGCGCTATCGCATCGTTCTCGCGCTCGGTGCGCTGCTGCTTCCAGTGGTCTTCGCGACCCCGCTCAGGAATCTGATCCGCTTCGGAAACCCCTACTATCCCTACCAAATCAAGGTATTTGGCCACCCCTTGCCAGGCGCAGAGGAGGACTTCTCTCCCGGACCTGTGTTCCTCGAACACGCGCCTCGCCCGCAGCGCTTTCTGATTTCGATCTTCGAGCTCACCAATCTGCCGCTTTCGGACCCAGAACACTGGACCTACAGCCAGACCACCACCGACCCTCGCCATCCGGGCTTCCTGATGGGGGGCTTCTTCGGCCTCTACGTGGCGTGCCAGCTCGGGATCTTGGGCTATCGACTGCTGCGGGAGGGCTCGCGTGAACTGCGCGTCGCGGCGACAGGCTTCGCTCTCGTCACAGCGCTCACCTCGTTTTTGCCGCAGAGTCATGAGCTTCGCTACTACTCGTACTGGATGATCCTACTGGTCTCGATAAACCTCTGGTTTGGCTGCAAAGTGGGCCCGTCGCTGTTCGGTCCGCGCGTGCTCGCGCTCGTTGCCTCGCTGGCTTTACTGGTCGTCGTCAAGGTGACGAGCGCCGCCTACGTGCTGCCTGTCGGGCCGAGTTTTGCGACATTGTTACGGCAGCGCACGAATGAGCGACTCTTGTTGCGAGTCCCGGACGGCAGCGCCGTGTGCGTGGTGCGCTATCCGTTCAATCTGCTGTGGGCCGACAAGTTTCATCCCCCGCACCACTACCTCGTGCAGGAGGCGATGGAGCCTGCCGACTGCCAAGGCATTCGCCAGCTCGACACGCCTCCGACGGGGCATCGGCCACGGCGTCGGCTCCGTCCACCGAGGCACTGACCGCGGCGGAGGCATTGACGAGCGCGCCCTGTTCGCTCACCATCTTCGGCCGTGTATCGTGAGCAGCGCGTCGTCGTCGCCATTCCCGCCTTCCGCGCGGAAGCGACGATTCGAGAAGTGATTTCCACGCTGCCGGACTTCGTCGACACCGTGATCGCGGTGGACGACGCCTCCCCCGATCGAACTTACGAAACGCTGAAGAGCGTTACCGACCCGCGGCTCGTGGTGCTTCAACACGAGCGAAACCGCGGCGTCGGCGCGGCAATGTGCAGCGCCTACGGGAAGGCGCTCGAGCTCGGCTGCGATCTCGTGGTCAAGATGGACGCTGACGGCCAAATGGACCCGGCAGAGCTCAAGAACCTGCTCGACGCCATGATCGGCGGCGGCTACGACTACGCGAAGGGAAACCGCTTCCTTCATCGCGGCGCGCTGAGGTCGATGCCACGGCATCGCCTGCTGGGAAGCTTGGCGCTCACGTTTCTGACCAAGATGGCCTCCGGGTACTGGCACATCTTCGACCCACAAAATGGCTTCATCGCGTGCCGCGCGTCAGTCTTGGCTCGGCTCGAGTTCGACCAGATCGCGAGCGACTACTTCTTCGAAAACGATATGCTGGTACACCTGAACGTGCTCGGCGCGCGCATCGTGGACGTGCCGATGCCCGCGCGCTACGCGGGGGAAGTGTCTTCGATGAGTATCGGGCGCATCTTGCGGTCGTTTCCGATCCGCCTCTTGTTTCGCTATTGGTGGCGAATCTACCAGCGCTACGTGCTGCGCGACTTCTCACCGATCGTGTTGTTCCTAGCCTGCGGCATCAGCTTGTGCGGCTGGGCGGTCGCGTTTGGAGGCTTCCATTGGTGGCGGTCGTGGCAAACTGGCACTGTAGCCTCTACCGGCACGGTGATGCTCGCAGCGTTGCCGCTGATTCTCGGTTTTCAGCTGCTGTTGCAGGCGATCCTGCTCGATATCTCCTCAACGCCGCGATGACTACGCTGTGTTGGGTGTGCACAGCGATCACACGACCATTCTGGGCGAACGCGGCCTTCAGCGTCAGCGAGTGCTCGGGCTGCGGCCATCTACAGGCAGAGCACCGCATTTCAGAGCAGGCCGCGGCCACGGACTACCACCGAAACTACGAACAAGACCGCTTCGTGGCGTCCCTCGCCGTCACCCGTCGACGACAAGCGGCGACGTTGCTCGATGAGCTTCGCGGGCTCACGGCGACCCAGTCACTATTCGATTTCGGCTGCGGTCGTGGTTGGTTCCTCGAGGCCGCCAAGCAACGTGGGCTTCACGAGCTGGCGGGTGGCGACGTCTCGGAGCTCGCGCTCCAGTTACTCGGCGAGCAGGGCATCAAAGCCGTGTCACTCTCCGAGTCCGACCCGCTCGAGAAGCTCGACCTGCAAGAGCTCGGCTTCACCCCTGAGGTGATCACGTTCCTCGATGTGGTGGAACACTTCGAGGGCAATCTGACGGCGAAATTCTCCCGATGGCTTGCGCGTCTACCCGCGGGCGTTCGCTTCATCGTCTTCAAAGTGCCGATTCGCGAGGGTCTCTTGTTCTCGATGGCGAATCTGGCTCGGCAGGTTGGCGTCGAGGGCCTTGGCAAGCAGCTGTTTCAATCCGGCACCTACCCGCCCCACTATCAATATTTCACGCAGCGTTCGCTGGAGGCGTTCGTGACCGGCCTTGGCTTAGCCCAGGTGCGGGTGCTCGATGACCTGGATTTCGAGCCGGAAGAGCTGAAAAATCGCCTCTCTACGAGCCCTTGGCTGCTGCGCAGCCTGGCCCTCCCTGCCGGTCGCCTACTGGCCGGAGCCGCGCGCGGGCTCGAGCGCCTGGACAGCCGCATCGTGATCGCGGAGCGACGCTAGCCGGGGG
>JAEUAF010000853.1 GCA_019695485.1 Sorangium sp. | reverse complement strand
CGAGCACGCTCGACGCGATCGAAGCGCTCTTCGGCGGGAAGCGCGCTCTCCCACTCGAGCCGATTCGTCGCGGCGCTCGACGCATGCGCATCAAGGGCGAGTTCACGAAGGGCACGACGGTAGATCTCACGGTCGAGCTCGAGCTCTCCGCCAACGGCTCGACAACGCTCCACGTGATCGACGCAGACGGGAAGCCAATCCCAAAACCGCAAAAGTTCCTCTCGTCGCTCTTCTCTCAGATCAGCTTCGACCCGCTCGAGTTCGCTCGCGCTGATCCGCCGGACCAAGATCAGATCATCAAGCGCGCGCTGCGTCTCGACTTCTCAGACATCGAGGCGAAAGAAGTCACCGCAACCGAGAAGCGAAAGGCGTTGAACGCGAAAGTGCGCGACCTGGACGGTCAGCTGAAAGCAGCGCAGCGCTACCCGGGAGCACCGAAGACCGAGGATAGCTTGACCGAGCTCTTGGCCACGCTCGAGGCACGGCAGGCCACGGTCGACAAGGCGCGCACGCTCGCGCGTGAGGTCGAGAAATGGGATCAGAGCGTGATCTCGTTCGCTGCTCGCGTGGTCGCTGCAACCGAAAAGGTCACCCTACTAGAGCGACAGCTACAAGAAGCGCGCGACGCACTCGCGAACGTGACCAAGGCCGCCGAGGACACTCGGGAGTTTGCCGCCGCCGCGAAGCGCGCTAGCGACGAGTTCCAGCCCGACGACGTCGAGGAGATTCGCGCCAAGCTCGCCACTATCGAGGAGACAAATCGACAGGTGCGCGCGAACGCAGCGCGCGCGGCACTCGAGCAGGCGCATCAAGAGGCGCAAGACTCGGCGCTCATTCTCACCGACGAGCTCGACGCGCTGAAACAGGAGAAGCAAACCCGAATCGCTGCCGCAAACTTCTCGGTTCCTGGGCTTGGGTTCGATGAGTCCGGCGTGACTTACCGCGGGTTCCCGCTCGCTCAGGCGAGCAACTCCGATCGCATCACGATCAGCGCCGCGGTCGGCGTCGAGCTCAATCCAAAACTCCGCGTGCTGCTCGTGCGCGACGGCGAGAAGATCGGCTCGGAGGACATGGCTACGATCCGCGCCTTTGCGCGCGAGCGACACTTCCAAGTGTTCGTTGAGAAATTCACCGAGACCGGTGAGGGCTGCACTGTCGTGCTTGATAAGGGGCGAGTGCGCTCCCCGGAAGGGAACCCGAGCTCATGATCCGTGACATTTTGAGCGTGCTTCGTGGAGTGGTTGCCGAGACCACTCTGTCTGTGCTGGCTAGAGCACAGCACTCGGTGATTGTGCAGCTTGCTGAAAAGATCCAACTGCAGGAAGCCAAGATCACAGAGCTCGAGAAGCGCGCAGGCCTCGGCGTTCACGAGAGGAACGATCGGACGGAACAAGACGTGGCGTTTTCTTGGGTCAAGAAAACATTCGGCACCTCAAATGCGATCCCAATCGAGCGCGCGCGCCGATTCTTCGAGGAGGCGTGCGAACTCGTCCAGTCCCACAATCTCCCGAAGTCGCAAGCGATGGACTTGCTATCCTATGTCTACTCGCGCCCATCGGGAGATAGCGCGAGTGAGACGGGCGGGGTAATGGTCACGCTCTGGGCGCTCTGCGCTGCCACCGGGATCTCAGCCGTTGCATGCGGTCGCGAGGAACTACGCCGCGTGCTGAATGGGGACGTCGGCGAGCAGCGACGAAAACACAACCACAAGGCTGACTCCCGTCTCGCCGCGCCGGTGGAGCTCGACAGATGAAAGCGCCGAGCGATCTGGTCGATCAGTGCCTAGATGCGGTTTCCAAGTACCTAGTCGACGTCGAACACAAGACGCTGATCGGAATTCCGAACGCGATGCACAGTCTAATGAGGACTACGGTTGGAGTAGTGGAAACCGTTCTCGGTGTCGTCCTACCCACGCACGCCGCCGAGATCGCCGCGTGGAAGCAAGCCACCGACACCGAGTCTCCGGACGAGGCGAAGGCAAAACTCGACTGGCTAAGGGCAGAGAGTGATCGCAACGCGCTACTCGGTAAGCGCATGATCGAGCTCGATATCAAGCAGCTCTCGTGGGCTGCCTATGTAGGCTCCCAGGCGATGCTCCGTGACCGAACTGCGAAGCTCCACACGGCGGAGGAAAACTTCCGTAGCATCGCCAAAGAAAACACTGAGCTCCGAGAACAGCTCGGGCGGCTTTGCACTCCTGAAATCACGAATGACACGCCGTGTCCTCCATGTCTCTATCTCTGGCTGGAACGACGCGGCCAGAGCGAGCATGGCCCCTGGGGGGAGTGGGTCATGTCAGCGAATGTTTATCGGTGCCCGATCGTGAGCGACGACAAGCCTGAGCCGGTCGCGGCGCATCGACGCATCGGGGAAAGCGACTGGCTCGAGCGCCGCACTGTCAAATACGTGCTTCCAAGGTCTCTGACTGACACCCTGAACCAAGTGAACGGTTAACCAAAATGACGACTGAAAATCTCGGCCCTGCCGAGCGCATCATCCAAACACTCGTGCCGTACAGCGACCACATGGCGCACAACCGGCCGGGTCTAGTGCGCCCAAGCGCCACCGAACCGTGCGGCGTCTCGTGGGCGTGGTGCACGTGGAAACAGGAGACGACGCCGCTCGGCGCCGCAAAAGTGGTCTACTTGCGCACGAAGGTGGGCAAGCGCGAGAACCTCGAGCGCGTCGGCACGCTGAACCCTGACGGAACCGTCACGGGCTCGGCAGGGCAACTCGTGGGCAGGTATCAGGAGCCTGGCATTTTCCCAGCTGTTGCCGTTTGGATCTTTCGGCAGATCGCCGAAGTCTGGAAGCTCGACAATGAATTTGCGGCGCGCTGGGCGTCGTACGCTTTTCCCCAAGAGCATCGCGATCTGAAAGTCGCGCTGGCGGCCTTCCTGCTCGTCCAATCTCGCGCCGGCGCGCCGGTGAAGGATGGGGACAAGGTCGCATTCTTCGACGCGGACTTTCGCGACGTGGGCGAGGCCATGGTCCTCAAAGAGGACGGCGCAGCGTTCATGGACTTGAAAATGATCTTGCGCGTGCACGCTCTCCTATCGCTGCCAGGTGTCACCGATATTTGCCGAGAGCTCGGGTTCACCGGGACGACGCGCCGCGCGTTTCTCGGTCGGTTCCCGGCGGTCGCGACCAAGTGGCTCCGATACCGGGAGGAGAACCCGAAGCTCTTGAATGGGCTGATCAAAAAAGGCTACCGGTCTTCGCTCATCCGGCTCGCTCGACTCGTCGGCTACAAGCCGAACTCGCCCACGTTCTTCGCGGCGCTCCGCTGGAAACAGGACCAAGCGAAAGACGGGCGGCGAGAGCTTGCGATCGGCGTTGCCGTGGCTGCGGCGGAAACCTGGGAAGGGCTGTCCGAAGTCGCGATTTGTGAGCGAATCACGGCGGAGCGCCCGAACGTCAAGCGGATCGTGGGCCTCTTGCCCGCGAGCGTCGGGTTGACGCGCGCTGTGATGTCTGCGGCGATCGAAGTTGGCGCGCTGTCAGCGAAGGATCTGATCATCTACACGCCGACGCTCGAGGATCTCGGGCTGCTCGCCGTGCCCCAAGTGCGCGAGCGCTGGGAGGCCGCGATGCGCGCGGCAACCGACCAGCGAGCAGCGAACATCGCCAAGCGCGTGACGAACGCGGACACGCGCGAGAAGCTTGAGGGAGCCGCCGAGCAAGCGGCAAAGGCCGCCATCGAGGAAGTCGTGCGCGGCCTGTCCATTTACGCGATCGTCGATATTTCTGGGTCTATGGAGGGGAGCATCGAACGGGCGAAGGAGTACCTAACCAAACTCTTGCCAGCGTTTCCGCTCGAGAAGCTCCATGTCTCCGTGTTCAATACGAGCGGGCGGGAGATCGCGATCCCGCACGCATCGGCGGCCGGCGTAGCGAATGCATTCCGCGGCATCACGGCCGGCGGAGGCACTGACTACGGCCAAGGTGTGCTCGCGCTGCGCGGCCACCGGCCAGACGCGCTCGAGGACTCGCTTTTCATTTTCTTCGGCGATGAGGTCGCGGCGGCCTTCGGTGCGGCCGTGCTCGCTTCCGGGCTTCGGCCTGCGGCGTTGGCTCTTGTGCCGGTAACAAGCGCACGTTACGGGCGCGGGCATGCCGTGCGGTCAACGGCTGTCGACCTGGGGATTCCATTCTTCGAGATCGACGAGCAGATTTTCTCGGACCCGTATGCCGTGCCGCGCACGCTGCGCGCGCTCATCGCCGCGACGCCAGTCAGGGCCGTGGTTCCCGCGCAGGCCGCCGTGCGGGTGTCGCTCGCCGAGACGATTCTGAAAACGGAGCTCTTGCAGAAACCAGCGTGGGCGTGATGTCGTGGCGAGACCTCGTCGAGGCGGCTCCCCAGCTCATGCTCTACCCGTGGACTGGGGGCGCCGTCTTGCGCGTGTTCGATGGGCGGCGCTGGCGCATCCGCGGGCGCCTGCCGCCTGAGCCCGGGTGGTGGCTGTTCGAGGTCGCCGCCGTCGACGCGCTGTTCCTGGGCCCCTCTCCCGAAGGGCTGCCGTTGCCGCGCACGAAGGCGGAGCTATCGGGGTACCTCGTCGGTGACCGGCTCATCCCGGACTCATCGGGCGTCACAAGCCTCACTTGGCGCTCTGAGCGGGTGCACCTAGTGCCGGCCGGGATGGACCTGTTTGCACGCGTGCGCGGCGCACGGTTTTTCGAGGATGGGCCGCTGATTTTCAATGGGCTAGAGATGCCGCTCGGCCCAGAGGCGGACGTACTCGAGGCGTACCTAGACCGATCCGAACGCCTGAATCACGTTCGCGGCGTCCCGCCGGCCCTGGAATACGCCTTCGACGTCGCCACCGAGCGGCGCCACTGCGTCGAGCAGCGCCGCGCCAGGGCGGCCCAGGAAGCTGCCGAGCGCGAGGCCGCCAGAGCGCAAGAGGAAGCGCGTCAGGAGCTCGTCCAGCGCCTAGGCGACGGCGCTGGACGGCGCGCCATGGCCCGGGTCGACTTCGACGCCGCGGCCGCGGCCGCGCTGGCCGTCGGTGGGGCCACCCTGCTCGACTCGCGAAAGAGCGAGCAGCCCGGCGAGAGGGTCGTCCGTTTCCGTCTCGACGGTCGCCGTTTCGAGTGCACGTGCTGCGCCGAGTCGCTGCAGATCATCGACTCGGGGATCTGCCTCACCGCGCACGACTCGGAAGAGTTCTCGGACGGCACCAAGGGTGATTCGTGGTTCACGCTCGAGAGCCTCCCCTCTGTGATTCGAGAAGCAACCCGCACAGGAGTCCTCCATGTCTACAGACACGCCTAGCCTACCATTCGCAGCGTTCCCACTTTCTCAAGTGGGGCATGATCTTTCGCTAGTCGGCGCCGTCTGGAACGGCGGCGGGCAATCGTGGCTCTGCCTGTTTCCCGAGAATTTGGGCTCCATCTTGGACCCGATTTCCGGCCTCGTGATGTCGGCGGAGGACTGGGGAAAGCTCATCCGGCAATCGCCGAGAATCTGCTTTCAGCTTGCCGCCAGTGCAACAAGGTGCGGGGCCGAACACCGTTCGCGGCGTGGCTGCAATCCGGCTATTACCGCAGCGTATCGCACGGCCTGAGCGCAAATCGTCGCGCGCAAAACGAAGAGCTCGTCCACCGTCTCGCCTCAATCCCGAGGCTCCTAAACGTGAGGTCACGATGAAAACAAAGTCCGAAAAATATCAGGAGTATCTCACCCGCCGCGCCGAGTTCGCGAAGCTCCGGAAGCCGCCCGCGCCACCGACAGCGGAAGAGCACGCGCGCTTGCGGAAGCGCTGCGCGGATCAGAGGCAAGAGCTTCGCCGGCTGAACGCGAAGATCTGCGCCGTCGTAGACAGCGCGCGGGCGCGCGAGTTCTCGCGAGTGTCAGTCGCTGAGCTACGTCACGAGGTCAGGAAGCTGGCTTCCCGCGCGGCACGCGCGGAAGCGCGAGTGATGGAGCTCGAGTCGGCGAGCACCAAAGCCGACGGAGATACGACCGAGGCCGCACAGTGATGGAGGTCGCCGTGCTCGTCGGCGAGGACGGCGAGCCGCTCTACTGGCACGCGCCAGCTGAGAACTCCTCGGTTTCGATCCCAGATAGCACGGAGCTATGGGCACAAATCTGGGAACACCGCGAGCGCTTGCGCGGCATCGCGCACTCTCACCCGGGCGACGGCTTTGCGTCCCCGTCACACGAGGACATCACAACGTTTCGCGCTATCGAGCTGGCGCTAGGTCGATCGCTGATGTGGTGGATCACCACGAAAGAGCACGCCGTAACCATCCGGCTTTGCGGGCCGAACCCGCTCGATTTTTCATATCTTCACCTCGATGCCGAACGCGAGTCACTGCCGCGTTGGCTCAATGAACTCAGAAAACGGAGCAAATACGACAATGAATGACCTCGTCGTCACCGGCGCGCAAGCGCGCCTCAACATCACCTACGCCGGATCAAACGGCGACCTCCCTGATCTCGTGAGTCAGGACGCAACGGACGCGACAATCCTCGCGATGGTCACTGAGGCCGTGCGCTCCGGGAGCGTTCCCGGGCTGCTCGCCGATCCGAACGCGGATTTTTCCGACTTCGTGGTGGACCGGTTCGCGCCGACTGAAGCGCGGCCGCTGCCGCTCCTACAGGTGCGCCCGAAGACGCCTTTCGGGGCGAGCGAGGTCCCCAGCGCAGAGGAGTGGATACGTTGTGCGGCTGAGCTCGAGTTGCTGCGCGGTGTCGAGGTGTGGGTGCGGTCAAACCTTCCGGTGGTCGATCCCACGTTGAGCGTGCTTCTGGACGCGCTCTCGGCGCTGCGAGGAGGCAAGCCGCGGTGTTAGAGCGCCGCCGCATTTCGATCGTGGGAGTCGGCGCCGTCGGCTCCCACGTGGCGCTGTTCCTCCGCAGCGTGCCGGACATCGAGCTCCATGTGAGCGACTTCGATCGCGTCGAGCGGAAGAACATCGCCTCTCAGTTTCACGGCCTTCCGAGCGTCGGAAAAAACAAGGCGTCCGAGCTCGCTCGAACGCTGCTGTTTCTCTTCGGGACTCGACACGTATCCTACGGAACGCAGCGGGTGCGCGCCGACAACGTCAACGCCATCGCGGCATACAACGCAAGCCTGATCATCGATTGCGTCGACAACGCGGAAACGCGCCGAGTGATCCAGGCGGAGGCGACGAAACTCGAGATCCCGTGCCTCCATGTCGGGCTCGCCGCCGGCGGTGCGTTCGGGCGCATCGGATGGGATGAATCGTTCACGATCGACAGCGAGCCGGATGACGGCGCGCCGACGTGCGAGAACGGTGATTTCTTGCCGTTCATTGCGCTCGTGAGCGCGCTTGCGGCGAGCGCTGCTCAAGAGTTTCTGCACTCACGAAAGAGAAGAGGGTACCAAGTTGCTCCGCCTGGCATTGTCTTCGACGTATAGCCAAATCATCGACAAGCCGAACGGGCTCGCCGTCGTTCCGTTTCTCGACGTGCGCCCCTGGTGGGAGCGGCTGCTCCGGAAGCGCGCTCGCCCGCGCGAAGGGTTCCGGGGCCACAGGTTCGGCGGACACTGGGGCGACCGAATCGCGTGGACGTTTCCTTATTCGAGCTTCCACGGTTTTGGCCGCGTGTGCGGCTGGAAACGTGAGCTCCCGCGCGTCGGTGATCTGCTTTACGTACGGATGGAAAGCGGGCGCTTGTACGCGCTGCTGTTCACAGAGGTCGAACCGTGCGGCGATCCAAAGGATATGTTTTTTGGAGTCGTCGTCGGGTTTGGCGACGCCTACGAGGTCAATCCTTCGCCGACCGCTTGACACGCGCACGGCGCCTAGCTAGAGTCCCTCCCGACTGATACCACTCAGCTACGCGCTTACACGCTTTTTCGCAAGAAGTTACACTCGCGCCAGCTACTCGGTTTCGGTCAAATGTTCGGCGGATATGTGGACCGGTGTCCACGCAATTTTTGGGAAATTGTTGAAACCGCCCGCGCGACTCGTCGGTCGCAGGCTGACACTACGTGCGAGCTTACAAGCTGCCAGGTTCGACTCCTGGATCCGCCTCCGGGGCCATCCCCAATCTGTGCGCGCATACACGCGATTTGGCTCATTTGGTAGAGCGACAGTCTGCAAGAACTGTAGGTAGCCGGTTCGAGTCCGGCAATCACAACCACCGCGCGCGCTACTCGGGTTTGGCTCCTTTAATGTTATTTACCGACGAACAGATCGAAGCCGAGGCCAACCGGCTGATCCGCGTCGGCTGAACTGCCGTCGCCTCCGTTTCCCGTCGCGCTATGGGATAGGTATTGGGCGCTGCGGCTCGCACGGGTTGTCGAGGCTCTGTCGCTAGACATTCCGTGCGTTCTCGAGAGATGCCGAGGGGCCCCGGTTGGTCTGCAGACTGAACCACTTCTGCGGAAGCTGATAGACCTGGGGATACCGACTGAGCAGGTTCGGTTCTGTCCGGATCGCGGACTGCGCGGTGTGTTCGTCGTGGCACCTCCGCCAATTCCTGGTTTTACCGTGCGACAGGTGCCGGTCTTGACTTGATAGCGCGCCTGTGTATTCTGTTGCGCATGCATTGCTCGTCACATTGACTCGCTAGCCGCGGGAACCCACCCCGCGAAGATTCGCGTCAATCGACGACTCGCACTGCGCCTCTGGCTCAGCGGTAGAGCGCCCGGAGTAATGACCCGGGAGGTCGCTGGTTCAAATCCAGCGGGGCGCGCCTGCGCGGGGTCGGTCCGTCCTTCGGGGCGGGCCTTCCCGCGCGGACCAATCATCGGGAGGAGAGCATGGAAAAGCTGTTCGTAGTGGTGCGGGCTGACCTGCCGCCAGGGGCCCAGGTCGCGCAGGGCGTGCCATACGCTGCGAGAGTTTGCCGCAGCGCATCCGGAGCTCGATCGCGCTTGGTTCAGTGGTGGAAACAACCTCGTGGTGCTGCAGCTGCCAACAGAATCCGCGCTTGCCGCGCTTCGCGAGCGTGCGGCCGCAGCCGGCGTTCCGTTCGCCGAGTGCCACGAGCCAGACCTCGGCGGCCAGCTGACTGGAATCGCGCTCGGGGAGTCGGCGGCGAAACTCGTGTCAGGCCTGCCGCTCGCGCTCCGTGCCCCGCGCTGCCAGCGGTGCCGAGAGGTGCTGCCGCCCGCTCTCTGCGCCTGCTGAGAAACCCTTTCGCCTAGGCGCCGAGCAGTGCTAGGCTCCTAGCCATGTGGCTATATGGCCTGTGGGCGGCAATCGCGCTGCTATTCGTGTTTCGAGTCAAGTGGTCCAGCGAGATCCACAGGGCTGATTTCGAACAGCGGATTTGGCCGAGGTATCTGCGGAAGTGCAAATTCTACGAGACGCACTGTCTCAAGTGCCGAGCTCGGCTGAGGTTCGGTCGATGCACGGCGCCAGTTGACCCCGTGACTGGGGCGCACCTGTGAGCCGCGCCAAGCGGCCGGCTAGGTGCCGGCACCCCGCGAAGGTCGTGTTTTCTGTCCAGGCCACGAAATGGACGCACGACGGAAAGCCGGACGGGATTCACGTGCACGCGCTTTGGTGCGGGCGGTGCGGCGCTCTGCGGGTCTCGTGCTTGGCGGCGCTGGAGACGATGCGCGACCGCTCTCGAGGAGAGTTCGCCGACGCCGATAGCTCGGGTGCGACCGTGACCACGCCGGACAAGTGCCGTCACTTCCGCGGAGCCCAAAATCCGTGCAAGGCCGGGGTAGAAATGCCTCGCGCAAGCCTCGGGCACCCGCTGCCCTGCTACCAGCCGATCGGCTTCGATGGCGAGTGCGCAAAGCGCGAGCTCATGACAGCGGAGGAACACGCCGCGCGCGCGAAAGAGGTCGCTGACGCAATCGAGCGCTTCGCCGCAGCGCTCAGCGCCGGGAAGTGCCCACAGTGCGGAGCCGACATCGAACCGAGCACCGTCGTGGGCCGCTGTCGCTATGCGGCGTGCGGGCATCTCCTTGGACAGGCGGCGCGGTGAGCCGATTTTGGCGCCTTGCGCGTGGGTGGTACTGCTCGCACCGGCGGATGCGCTACTGCTGTGAGCCGGTGAATTGTGGCCACCTGATTTGCCCGGATTGCGGTCTCGGCTGGGATGAGGGGGCCGAAAAATGAACGACAACCCAAAGCCATTTAGCCGGCAGCCATGGGTCCCATCGTGGGAATCAGACGCGCCGCCACCGGAGCCCACGCGGTGCAAGCACGGCCGCGGCGAGTGCGAGCGGTGCGGCACTTCGCGTCGACGTGACGCAATGCATGCAACGCGCGGCGGCCGCGGCGCCGTCGCAAGGATTAAAACCAAATGAAACGCTTTCCGATTCTTGACGGTGGCATGTCCATTCCGTTTTGGCGAAAGCTAGGGATTTCTCGATGCACAATGCCGTGCGTCGTTGCCTGTTCGGAGTGGTGAACGAGATGGAAGAGATCAGCGAATCAGCGGAGAAAATCACGGCCTGGATCGGCGCGTTTACGCTCGAGGTCATGCGGCGTGCGCCGGACGCTTGCGTTGAGTGGAAACGGCAATTCTCCAGGCTCGTCGCTCGCGTCGGACTTGGTAACGTTCAAGTATCCTGGGAGTCCGTGCGGACCCAGTATATTTCAGAGTCCAACGTCGCAGAGTTCGCGCGTGCCGAAGCCGAGCGCGCGGTCAATCACCTGAGATCGGTAGCAGAGCCGACGCCGCAGCAGTCACCGCGCGGCTGTTCAGCTCGACTCGATGCGCTCGAGAGATGGGCGGAAGAGAGCTGGACGAACGGTGCCCCTGTCGCCCCTCCATGGCGCTTCGGGCGAAAGGTAGGGATTTGAACATGAGCCAAGATAGCGACATTTTGCAACTCCTCAGAAATCACGGAGGGCTCATCTTCGACGATGATTCAGGGATAGCCGCGCCCGAGCTCGAGAAGCTTTGCCGGTATCTCGAGAGCGTTCTCTCGATGCTTCCAGCACGGCCGAGCCCGCAGCGGAAACCGGAGCCTGACTGGTGGTGGATTTGGTCGTCCATGCCGGTTGGCCTCAGGGACGGCGCGTCCGGAACCTCCGAAAAGCAAGTACAGTGGTTTCGCTCTCAGGTGATGCAGTGGGCTGATTCGGGCGTGCCTCATCAGCTAGCTGAGTTGCGCGCTGAGCTGCGCTTCAACGAGGAGAGGCGCTCCGATCTGAATGCAGTCGTCACGCGGCTGCGTGCGGAGCTAGACCGAGACCGCGAATCATGGGCAACGCAACGGCACGCGCTCTGCGGCGAGCTGCGTGTCCTGCAGGCGAAACTAACCGACGCGCTCGGTCAACGCGACACGGCTCGCAAAGAACTCGACATGAATGCCACTGTCGCGCGGCTGCGTGCGAAGCTCACCGCGGCGCTCGCCGATCGAGACACCGCGCGCGAGGCGCTCACGCTCGAGAAAGCACGACTCGATCCGCTCGTCGCGGAGATGCCTGCGAAGTTGGCCGAGGCGCTCGCCGATCGAGACGCGGCGCGTACCGAACGCGATGACGCGCGCAAAGCGCTTGCGTGCCACCGAGAGGGGCTCGCATCGCTAATCGCGGAATCCAATCGGTGCGCCGCCGTCCTTGATAGCGTCAAGGCAGAGCGGGATGAACTTCTCTCTCAGATGAGAGGCTTGCAGGCGTGGTCGAAGCCGGATCAGCTACAGGACGCGAACCTAAAGATCACTCGACTCCGCTTGGAGCTCGCCTCTTCGCGTTCGATTCTGCACGCGCGGCTGGCGAACAGGATCGCGTCCACAAGGCATTACCCCAGCGGCGACATCGCCGAAGCGGTGCTCGAAGAGCTGTTCGGGGGCCCATAGCGTCTACGATGAAAACGCCACCACAAATAGTGTACATGCTCCACGGGGAACCGACCGTCCAAGAGGTCTCTGACGCGACTGGTCGGTGTTACGTGTGCGGCGGTCCGATCTCGATCGGTATCCGCGTTAGTGACTGGCTATCAACGAATTTCACCGATCAGAATCGTGCGCGCACTCCATCGGCAAAGCACGTCTGCGGCGCGTGCATCTACGTGCAATCGCGAACAGCGCCGGTACTTGGACGGCCTCCTGGAGACTGCAGGGTCTGCGAGGGGTCGGGCGCCGTGAAGATAGTTCCGCCGAAGGGCAAGGGGCGAGACTCAAAGGTCGGCGACCCGTGTCCGAAGTGTGGAGGCGGTGGCGGGGCCGCTTTCGGTGGCAACTTTCGAAACTATTGCCATCTCTGGGAGGCCGGATGGAAGTCGCCAGCATTTGGTGTGAACGGTCCGGCGGAGCTCGGCTACGTCAACGCTAGCAAGGGCGAGAAGCCGCTGATCCGTGAGTTCCTGCGGCGCGAGCATGCGATGAATTGGTTCGCCGCGCTCGCTGATTCAGGGCAGAAGCACGTGCTTCCGTTCGCCCCGATGAACGCTCGCGGGCGCGCTGGGATGGTGCTGTTCGACGAGCAACTGATTCGTTTACCAGGTGAACTTACCTTGCTCGACGAAGTGACCGAGTTGCTAACCGATGGCATCACGAAGGATGAGATCGAGTCGGGGACCTATTACGTGCGAACGATGCGCGAGCGGCGTGACGCTGCGCAGGCGTTCGAGGCAAAACGCGGCCGAGAACGCGGATCCGGATGGTTCACCCTCGCGCTTTGGTTAGCGCAGAGAGATGAGGAAGAGCATGAGCGAAGATCCAAAGAGAAAGAAGCTCGAGACGCTGGCAGTCGAGATGCTGCTAGCGCTGCGAAGCGCGTACCTGCTCGAGCAAAGCGGGCGACCTCCAATGAACTATTGGACCCAGATCCAAGACCGAGCTCGCGCGGCTGCACGGCAAACAGCGAGCGCGAACGAGTGGGTAAGCTCGATGCAGCGAAGGCTACAGATCGGGAGCCTTCCCAAGGACGCCTGCCGGGCTTTGGCTGACCTTGTCAATTTCTGCGATGCGCAGCAGGCCCACCTAGATTTTCTAACGATGTGGGAGCGCGATCACGCGCTCCTAATGGCCCTCACCCAATTGATCGTCGAAGAACGAAAGAACGCCAATGCAACTGACAAGATTTGAGATGATCGTACGCGCGAAGGACCCGGTTTGCCACGCGCAGGAAACGATCGGTAATCAGTCGATTTTCATGCGCAAGTCGGTACGCCTTCCCGGTGGCGCGCGCGCCCAGGTTCCGATGCTTTCCGGCGACTGCATTCGCCACCAGCTACGCGAGGCTGGCGCGTATGGAACGCTTCAGGAAGCTGGCATACTTGACGACCCCCAGCTGTCAGAGGGGGCGCTCAGACTGCTTTTCAATGGCGGGATGGTCACCGGAAAGGGTGACGCGGCGGTCATAAATCTGGAACGCTACCGCGAACTCGTCGCGCTTTTCCCCCCGCTGGCACTGCTGGGCGGGTGCGCCGATAACCGCCCGATCCAAGGGCAGCTGAACGTTGACGAGGGCAATCTGCTTTGCACGGAGATGCTGCATCTGGCCCCGACGTGGGTCGTCGATTGGGCGAATGAAAACGGGGAGAAAATCGAGACATGCCGAGCGAGCATCGAGGAGGTGCAGCGCGTGCGCATGGACGCGACGCTGCAGCCGGAAAAGGTCAAGCTGCTCTCCGACAATGCGAAAGCAAACGTTAATTCACGCCTGCTGAAAAGTGAAAAGGCTCACGAGGACGCCGACAGTAAAGCGAAGAGCGAGAGCAAATCGGCCATGATGCCGCGCACGCACGAACGGATCGTCCAGGGGTCTCTACTCTGGATCGGGATCGAAGCGCGGACCTACGGTGACCTGGAGTTCGACGCCTTCCAGTTCACCGTCGCGTGCCTGCTAAATAACTTCCGCGTCGGTGGCAAGCTAGGCACGGGACACGGCAGACTCGAATTCGTGGCTGGCGCGCGCATTCACTTCAAGCCTTCCGCCGGCACGTTGGAGCGTGTCGGCTCGGAGCTTGCCCCAAAGGTCGGCGACATGTACAGGGCGCACGTACAGCTACGCAAGGAGGAACTGGCTTCGTGGCTCAGATCCGCGATCAACAGCTGATGCCGATCGGCGAGCCGTGCGACCCCGCGCGCGCCGTTCCGCTTCGCGTCGTGGCGCATCTCACGGAGGGCATCGTCCTGCGACACCCGCTGATGCTCGATGCGCTCCTAGCGTGGGCGGAGGCGAACCAGGAACAGAGCCTTGCCCCGCTCCCAGGCGAGCGCCATCGAACCGTCGAGATTCCGATCTTGCGTGAGCCAGACGGGCGTTTCCACCTGTGCTCACAGGGATTCGCTGTGGCGGAGTCGTTCGAACTCCGTTACAAGAATCGACGCGCTCCGTGGCATGAGATGGCGCGGCTGGGGACGAGCAAGATCACCCGTGTGCATCTCGCAGCCGGCGCAAACAAGTCATACCGCGTGCCCTATGAGCTGCAGCTCCTCGCTGGGAACCGGATCGAATGGTGGTGCCTGGGCGACGCCGGGCGCATCGGTCCGCTGTTGTCGCTGGTCCACTACCTCGGCAAGCACCGCGGCAGCGGCAAGGGTCGACTCGACATTCACGAGCAGCCGTGGACCGTCGAGGACTGCGAGGCGTGGCCCGGGTTTCCAGTGCTGCGTGATGCCCAGCCTCTGCGGCCGCTACCTCTGGACTTCTCCGGGCTGTCTGACGACGCGCCGCGCGCTTACCGCACGCTCTCTTACCCTTACTTCGATCACACGGCGGAGGAGGAGCTCGCATGCCCGCAATAGAGCGCAACGGGAAACGCTTGTGCGTCGCGCAAGCTTTCGGAACTAGTCGACTGTGCGCCTGTGGCTGCGGGGAAATGTTCGTCGTCACTTCGATCACTGGCCGGCAACTGTACGCTACGAGTGCGCACAAAGAGCGCGCTCTCTGGCGCAGAGAGGCCATGAGACCGGACACGGTACGACGCTCGCGCGAGCGCAGCCGGGCGTGGGCGGCAGAAAACCGTGGAGTAACGCAAAGCAACCCTTGGCTGCTCGGTGCGCCTGCTTATGGGCAATATCTGCCAGGAGGCGCTTTCTCGCTGCGCGTCACTCCGCCACCAAAGTGGGCGATCGAGCTAAGAAACACTCGTGGACTACACGGGCTAGCGACGGCGCTCGTAGGGGTTCCTCATGATGCGCACATGCCAATGTTTTCGCTCATCCCGTCCGCGTCGAGCCCGCTCGGATGGGGGCTCTATGTTGCCGCTCCAGAGTCTGCGCTACGGCTAGCGGGGCGCCAAGTTGACTCGGTGCTTTTCGACCGACGGTGCCTAGTCACCTGCGGCCCTATGTTTCGCATCAAGGCGCCTCGCGTCACCAAGCGAGGGCATCGCCGATTGCGCATTGACTGCCTGACCCCAGTGTTGATCCGCAGCGATGGCGGGAAGCGCTCGCACACATCCCCGACCGCAGCGAACCTGTGTTCGACGCTTGCCACGTGGACACCGCAGCGACTCGGCGCACAACTCGGCGAGTCGGACATCCAGATCAAGATCGTCGAACGGCACACGCACGCCGAGTGGACCGACATGGGGGGTAAGTTCGGCCATGTTGGTGGGTTCGTCGGGCACCTGATCGTCGACACAAACGCTGTCGGCGAATGGCTACTGAGATGCTGTGAAACGATCGGCTTCGGGGGAAGGACTGCCTTCGGGTTTGGCCGGATTCGGGTGACTGCATGCTGATTCGGAGCGCGCGGCACACGGCCGAGGATCTGGCCCGCTGGGAAATTCACGAACAGCAGGCAGAAGTCCACTCTAACCTCACTTCATTTAAACGCCATTTGCAGCGAGCCGAGACCGCACTGCTGAGCTTCGCTGGGAATAGGCGGGCATTTGCTGGGGTGAGTTGGGGAAAAGACTCGACAGTTCTGGCTCACCTGATCGCTCGATTGACTCCGAATGTCCCACTCGTCTGGGTGCGCGTTGAACCGGACTACAATCCAGATTGCCCGCTTGTCCGTGATGCTTTTCTGTCTGCGAACCCGGGCGTGAACTATTATGAGATTGCAGTGAAACGCGACGCGACTGCTCAATATGTCGCTCACGGAACACTCGAAGCTGGAATGAAAATAGCGCGCAAACGATTTGGAGACGCACACATCTCTGGCGTTAGGGCGGACGAGAGCAAAGTTAGAATGCGTCGCATGGCTACATGGGGCGAGTCGTCGCCAGGCACCTGTGCCCCGATTGGATGGTGGAGCGCATGGGACGTTTACGCCTACCTAGTGAGTCGCCGTCTGCCGATTCACCCGGCTTACGCCTGCACAATGAATGGCCTGCTTGACCCAATTGGGTTGCGCGTGAGCCCCCTGGGCGGGAAATGCGGGGAGCGTCCGGGAGATAATTTCGGGCGCAAAGAATGGGAGGAACGCTACTATGGGCAACACCTGGCGCGGCTGCGCATAGATGCCAGACGTGCCCCGGAGCAACTCAGTCTCGGCCAAGAAATGGAGCGTGATGGCGAAGCATGAAGTGTGGGAGAGGCGCACCACTGGCACATTACAAATCCAGACCCCACCGCCCGAATGCGGATTTGTATCCGGCGCGCTTCTGTTCGTTGAGATCCGAGTGACCGGAAATACACTCGTGATTGCGCAACCCGTGAGGTGGACTCAGTACGATTTCACGCGGGAAAAGTTCGCCGTTTCATCGTCATACTGGTGTTGGGTGGAGGACGCCGACGTCGACCCGTCTCGCGTGAATGACTTCCCTGGATTTTCTGTGCTCGCTGACGACGGTGCCGAGGTCGAGCTCCGCTTGACACAGGTCGTTCTAGACAAAGAAAAACCCCCTCACCCGCCAGGGGTGAAGGGGATTTCCTGCTCGGTCGCACGCTTCGTTTAGCGCGACTCGCGCGCCTTTCGCATGACTTGGGCGCGCAGCAGTGCGGCCGCGATCTGAGTGAGCGCGTCTTTGCCTTCGAGCTCGAGCGCGTCGAATGTCTGCAGTAGCTGCCGCCAGTCGCTTGCCTCCTGACTCGTGCGACCGGTATGTGCTTCGGTGGGCGACTCCGAAAAAGTGGGGGCCCTCGGCGGCCTAGGCAGCGTCCCCGATGCGTCGCCGGACGTTGGCGGGATCATTGCCGGCTTTCGGCGCGGCGGAACTGGTGGTGGGCCTAGTCGTGGTTTTGGTGGTGCCTTCGACGTCATTCCTTTGACTTCTTTTCGAACAGCCGGAGCGCCGGCATGCGGGTGTGTATTACTAGCTGCGCGGGCTTTTTCGCAGCGGCGAGCGGGTCGGGATTGACCGACACTCGCGCGAGGATTTCGGTGCACGGCAGCCCGTCGGCGACCACGCTTCGCTGAGAGCACATGTAAGCCGAGTCGAACAATTGCCACTCGGCGAGGTCGCTTCGCTGCCCGGCCAAGTACGTGCTTTGATCGTCGACGCTCTTCGCCAGGCTGTTGACTTTCTCGGTCACTAGCCCGAGCTGGGCCTGCGACGCTGGTGGCTCCTCGAGCTGGTGGGCGTAGCGTAGTCCGTACGACGTCGCCGCCCCGCCGCCGCTGCCGAGGACGAGCGGCAGCACCACGCTCCACCACTTCGATGAGCCGGCGCGAGCATGGATGCTGAACTCCGGCCCGCTCTCGTCGATCGGAGCCGTCTCCACGCGAACCGCGCGGGCTGCCAGCGCGGCGCGGAGCTCCGCGTTTTCGCGCACCGTCTCCGCGTGCCTAGCGAGCAGCGCGTCCCGCGATTGAACGTCGGTGTGCCTCTCGGGCTCGGTGGCATCCCGCAGCGGCGCCGGCGGCTCGCTTGGGGCCTGCACTTCGACGGCAGGCCGGCGGCCGCTGTAGCTGCCCGGCGGTGCGGGGGGCTTGGGCATTAGGGGCGCTCGGCCGCGCTCGTGCGAGCTCGCCGGTGCTCGGCGGCCCGCATCACAGCCAAGACAAGGGCGTCGTTTGATGGGAACGGCTTAGGCAAGTAAGCGTGCGCGCCGGCCTCGAGCGCCTTCGAAGCCGCGCCGCCGTCGTAACCAGTCATGATCACGATCTCCACGCGTGGGTGAGACTTCCTCACGTGGGCGACCAGCCCTGCCCCGTTTTGCGGCATCAAAAGGTCGGTCAATACGACGTCGATCGGGCGCGTGCTCTCGAGCAGATCGAGCGCCGCCTGCCCGCTGTCCGCCTGCAACGTTGAGATCCCAGCGCTGTTGAGCACCCGCTCAATGATGCGCCGGACGTCGGTGTCATCGTCCACGATGAGGCATGTGAACGGCACCGAGGCCTTGATCTTATGCTCGCTGTCCCCCACCTCAAGCACTCCCGTGCGCATCTTGATATTGTTGATTTCGTCGAGAATCATGCCGAATTTGCGATCGACGTCGCTACGGAAGATCGCGAGATTCTGCGAGTGCGCGCTCGCGTTTCGGTCGAGCTGCCCGCCTGGGTCGAGCAGGTTTTTCCGCAGCGATTCGATCTCTTCGCGCTGGTTCCGCAGCAGACTCATAATCTCGGCCATCTCGTTCATGGGTTCCCCTTCGCAGCGTGGGCCGCGCTCGACTGAGCCGGCCGTCAGGTTGACGGATGTATGTTGCATGGTGTATATGGTCGTTCGTGCTCGCGACTCGTCCCGCAAATTTCATGGTAGTCGACCCCCGCTCGGGTCGCGCCGTGGATGTGTGCGCCGCGAATCGCGATGAGGCCGCGCTCGCCGGCGCTCGCGAGCTCACGTCGCTCGCGGACATGACCGAGCTCGACGTGCTCGAGCTCGAAGTCCTCGTCTTCGCGCTCCCCGCGGAGCGGTCGGGGCCGGCGCCGGTCGCCTACCACCCGCGCGAGAATCACGCCGCGCTCACGCTCTGAGCGCCTCGGGTTAGGCCGGAACCCACCGGCCACGCTCGATGAATCCGTGATGCTTGCAGAGCTGGCAGAGCAGCGACGGGCTCAGCGTTAGCGGCTCTCTCACGAGCAGCGTCCAGTGGTGCTCGGCGATGAACGACCCCGGAGGCCCCACCGGGATGTATGACGCCGAGCCGTCGCATCCCGCAACGGGGGGATGCTCGTACTCCACGGCGCAGAGCGATTCCGACTCGAACACGCGCCGAAGTCGAACTCCGTCCCCGATGTCCTCCCACTCGCCGCGAGTGTAGCTCGGCAACGTCATTCCGGGACCCACGCGCCGTCAGTGATCGAGCCCGAGTGCCCGCAGCGCGCGCACTCGATTCGCGGCCGCACGGTGAGCGACGGCGTCACCGCTACGATCCACGATCGGCAGCTGTAGAGGCGACTACCAGAGAACGGCAACCACTCGATGCTAGGCCGCGTGCGCCCCGCGCAGGCGTGCGAGAAGTCGAGTCCAACGAGCGCACCCGTGCCGCTCTCGGTTACGCGGCGCACACGCACGCCGCTCCCCAAGTCCTCCCACGGCCCAGCCGTTTCCATCGTCGCTTCCATCGCCCGAATCTCAGCCCATCTGCGCCACTGCTCGTCAAGCTTAGCGCGCCGGAGCTCGGGCGCGGTCAGCACTCGACTAGAAAACCGTCCGTCAGATAGCCGTGGTAGCGCTTCGTGAGGATGCTCGGGCGCGCCGTGATGTTGGGCACTGTCCCCGTGCGCGTCCAGCCCGGGCCATTGTTCGCCGGGCCATCCACACACCAGTAATCGTCACCGCCGTTCGGCGGGAGCGCGACGTGGAGAGAGATGCCGTCGGGTCCCTTCGCGTGATGCCAGCTGTCCCCGCCGTCCCACATCGCCCCCGGCGGGGCGTCGCGCAGTACGAGCATTTCTCCCGTGTCGACTCGACGATAAACGCGATCCTGAAAGACCTGCCATTCGCCCTTTTCAGGGATTGGCTCACCGCATCGCTCGCAGCGCGTCGGCCAGCGAGGGTCATCGTGTGGCGGCCCGACGTCGTCATAGCTCTTGAGCACGTCGCCATCCAAGCGTGCCGGCCAGTACTCGCCATCTGCGGCCGGAAATGGGAACCATGCCTCGTGTCCCCAATCTGCCTTTGTGCAGTTGATTGGGCTCAGCGCGAGCGTCGCTTCCGAGAATGTGAAGCGTCGAAGCATCAACCGAACGAGCTTCGTTTCCTCGAGCATGAAGCAGCGAATGGGTGCGCTCATCGTTCCTCGTAGTAGATCAACTCGCTAGAGTGGTGATGGTTACCGGATGCGCGTCGCGATGTCACCCGTCGCGCGAACGGCGTGAAGGGTAGCCAGGTCGGGACGGCACCCGTCTTCGGGCAGGCGGCCTCGCACACGATGAGCTGACGCGGGTGCCGCAACTCAGCGAGCTCTCGCCCCAGCGCGGCGTAGTCGAACGACTTGAATCCGTAGCGGTAGTTGTAGAAGTAGGGCGGATCCACAAAGTGCGTTGCTCTCGCCGGTGCGCGACGGGATAGCCGCCAGTGTTTTACGAGCTCAACCTCCCTCGCCACGCGCTCCCGCGTGCGCTCCGTCCACTGCCCGGGCAGGTTCCCCCAGGGGGAGATCGTCCAGCACGTGCCCACATTGTTCGTGCGCTGCCAGTGGCGCAGCAAGAGCGCTTGCCCCTCGCTCAGCCCGAGCTGTCTTATGTCCGCGCCCACGGAAATGCCGCACGGGATCGAAAATATTTCTTCCCCCGTCGCGGGGCCGATGAGCCAGGTCCACAGCGCACGCAAATCTGGGTTGTCCTCCCAGATTGACACCTGTCGCTCGGCGTGCCGCAGCGAGTAGCCGGCGCAACCTGCGAACCGCTCGACGATCTGATCGTACAGAGGCGCCGGGTAGAGCTTCGACGCGAGCCACTTCGAGCCGAACCATTTGAACAGCGGCCCAGTAATCTGCATAGCTAGGAGCCTAGCACTCGGCGCCAAGCGGTGATACACCGGTCGCCCAATGTCACGAGATGAGTTCCCGCCAGAGCCAAGCTCTGAGCAGTGTTCGGCTCGAACGCGAATCGAGTTCAACGGCCGCGTGTTCTTCGCGTGCTGGTATCCGCAAATGGGCGGGTACGGCGCGCATTGCATGGTTGAGCCATCAACCTCTGATGGATGCTTCGAAGCATACGTTTGGCACGACGGCGAATTTCCTTTCAGTGACGAGTCTGGCGGGTCCCCCGTGCGCCTGCATCACTGCTTAGCGCAACAATTCGTCGACTTCGGGAGTTTCGTGGCGAGCGTGAGCGTAGGCCGATGATCATCGCCGGCATTGTCGCGCTCGCCGCCGCCATCGCTCTCCCGCTCGCTTGGCTGAAAGCTCGCTCCGTGAAACGGAAGCGCGCCGCCTCGCGCGCCGTGCTCAACTCGTCAACCGTCGTGTGGACGGCGCTATTCTGCGGCGACCCGAAGCGGCTCGGGCGCGAGGTTGGAAAACGCCATCCGTACGACAGCCGCGCGTGGGTCGTGCTCGACATGTTCGCGATTGTGAACAATCAGCGCATGCAAACCGGGCTCGTCTCTGAGCGATGCCACGTGACTCACTGCGCGTGGTTCGATCGTGAGCAAGGCGGAGTAATGCTCAACACGATGGAGATTGCTCCGCGTGACCTAGACCCTGGCTGTGGGATCTTTTTCGATCCTGGAGACATAACCGCCAACATTCATGGCGACGTCTGATTTCACTGCGCCGCAATGAACGTCCCGGTCCCCGGTAGGCACTCGTTCGGCGCGGACACGTCCGCCTCGCACTGGCTCAGGATGCCGACAACATCGCCGCCTTGCGACAAGCTCGAACCAGAGTCGCCGCGGTGCCGAGTCCCGTCCACGTGGTCTCCGGTGATCACTACTGGCGTTGCCACGATCGTGGTTCCGTCGAGGTGAACGAGCGTCGCCGGACCGTCGACAGCACTCGCACGCGCGCTCACCCATGCGCTTAGCGGCGCGTCGGTCTCGAGCGTAGCGAGGTCACCCGACGACGCCACGAATCGCGCGGTCGAGTGGCCTTGCGTCGTGTGCGCCCACGTTCCCGCGTCGACGAAATAGACGGGATCTCCGATCGCGTGTTCGCGGTCAGTCATGCAATGCGTGGCGGTGAGGATGCTAGTTTGGCTGACGGCCACACCGTTGCAGTCCGGCAGATAGACAACGGCGTCGACGCCGTCCGCGTCTGTTTGCACGTCCCGAATTTGCACGATGATGGCGGCCTCGAGCGATGTAGCGCTGCCGCCAGATGGGGTGTGGCTTGAACAACCGACGAGCCCGAATAGTGCGAGCGCTCTCGAGACCAAGCGCGTCACGACGCACCTCCATCCGATACCGGCACGGACCGGTGCATTCCAGCAGCGCCAGCCGGCGGAAGTCCTGGGCTGATGGCGGGCGCTCCGCCTTCACCACCGGCTGCCGATCCTAGTGACTTCGCGGCCGCCGCGCGCTCGACCGCAAGCACGACGTCCTCGGTGATCCGAACGAGCGCGCCAGCGTCCCCGCAGAGCGCGTCTAAGTCGCCCTCCGCCAGCTTCCCTGTCAGCGCGGCTCGGCAAAGCACCGGTGCCAGCTCTGGTAATTTCGGTGGCGGAGAGGCCCCTCCGCTACAGCATACGAGCACAGTAGTGAGCCCCAGGATGGCAGGCGTCGCATGGAACCCCATGCCGCCGCCGGCGCTGCCGCCCGTTCGCACGGTCCGCGGCGTGGAGTCGACATCATCGCTCTCCGCCGGCGGGGGTAGTGGATCGTGCGCGTGCTTGAGGCCCACGCCGATCGCCGCGAGCAGGCCCATCGAGAACCCGTCCCAATTCGTCACGCCGCTGAACAGCGACGGAAGCGCGCCGAGCACAGCGACGGCGGTGGGAAGCCACCGTGCCACGATGGGGGGGAACCATCCCCAGAATCCGCGGGATAGTTCGAGCTCTTTCGATGCCGCGCCGGCCACGACAACGATCAGCGTGGCGAGTTGGATCGCCGAGGGGAGAGTCATGCTTTTCGGGTCCTTGGTTCGTGAGAGGTTTGGATCTCGACTCGACTCCAAGCCGTGACAGCGCGTA
>JAEUAF010000848.1 GCA_019695485.1 Sorangium sp. | reverse complement strand
ACATCATGCTTCTGCAACTCCGTCACCTCATCGCTCAACAAGTTCCCGCTTGAAATTCGTGGGGATCCCTCAGAACATTGGGTTAGCCGGCCACTCAGTGGGGAGAACGTCGGTCGTCGATTCGATCTGCGCGACTGCCAGCGGTGCGCCTGATACCATCAGCGGGCCGTATCGTGTTGTAGCGCTTGTCGCAGCTCCGTCAGAATTTGCCCGAGCAGGTTGCGGCCGCTGCCGTCGCCCCCGTCGCCCCAGAACTCGTCGTTGGATGTGTGTTCGACCAGCTTGGCGCCACCAGTTGCGAACAGCAGCGCGCCGAGTTCGCGATGCTGTTCGCAGCTTCGCAGCAACCGCTTTCCGCATGACGGTGATCTTGACGGCCTCCCAATCCGGACGGAGGCGAAGCTTGCGGCTCCGTCCAAGTCGCGCCGCCTCCCCGGGATTCGACGCGCGACGGATGCGCTCACGAATCGGAATCCGGGCCGTCGTCATCTGGCGGCACGGATGAACACTCAAATGCGCGCTGGATGACGGCGATCACTTGGTCGTACAGTTCGGATCTATTGATTGGGAGTGGTACGCCCTCGGCCAGAAAAACGGCGTCTGCGAAAGCACGCGGCGTCGACGCAGCGCCTTCGATGAGCGCCTGCTTTGCGTCAGGTGGAAGGCAGAAGCCGAGCCTGACGCAAAGCTCGTCTAGCAGATTGGCTGCAACTGGCGGCGGTAGCATTTACTCAAGTCCGGCTAACGTATCAGGTGTTCACCGGCGGGCGCCAGAGGTACGCCGAAGGCGGACTAGAGCGACCGTCTGGCGCAACGCCCAGTTAGCCATGCCCTTCGGCAAGCGTGGACTCGTGCCGGACGACTGCTTCTGCCAAGCTTCGAGACCACCCGAGCTCAAGCCGATTACGCCGGATTCGCTTGATCATCGTCGGACTGTATTCTCGCTGCACACGCCAGTTCTCGAGGAAGCGCCGGTCGAGAATCTTTCGGACAAATCGGTGCGACCGGCGCCGCATCGCCACACATTCGAACGTGCCGTGGGTCATCCAGTCCCATGAGGGTGCCAGAATGTATACCTTAGTCCCCGCGGAAAAACGGCGGTGCCCGGACTGCGAAGATGAGCCTCCGGGACCAAAGGGGATCATCTCCCGGATGTTTGCCACGACACAAAGTAGCGAGTCCGGCTGGCTAGCTGGCTCACTTAGCTCGGAGCCGTCAACCTTCGGCAGAGCGCGGGTCACATCCGCCGCGCGATGCAGCAGACGCTTCACAGCCCAATAAGTACGGTGCAGAAGGGTCATCGGATTCAGGTCTGTCCAACTATGTTTCTGCGCGCGCGGCAAGTAAGTCGACTCAGCGCGCACTCACCCCGTTGGCCTTCTGGTCGACGATCTCGACCTGAGTCTGGGCGCGAAGTTTGGCGACGAGCTCCTCGAGGGCCTTCGCGCGGCGCTCGCGGTACAGATGCTGGCGGAGCGACTCCTCGACTGAGCTCCGGGGGCTGACCGCGGCGGCGCGTAGGCTCACCAAGCGCAGGATTTCGTAAGTCGAACCCATCTCCAGTGGCCCGGCAATTTCGCCCGGCCGGTTGAGTTTCAGCGCCGCTTCCACGAGGGCGGGCGAGAGGTGCGAGTTCTTGTCGATGAATCCGAGGTCGCCGCCCGATGCGCGCGTCGTGTTGTCTTCCGAGGCGCTCGACGCGAGGGCGGCAAAGCCCTGATCGTCTTCAGGTGCCAGCACCTTCGCTCGCGCGGCCAGGCGCGCCCCTAGCGTGGCGTCCGAAACGCGAATGTGCCGCACGTGCCTCGCCTCGGGCAGCGTAAATTCGCTCGCTTGACGAGCGGCATACTCGCGCTCGATGTCTGCTTGGGTGATCGACTCGGGCGCGGCGGCGGGGCCAAGGCTGGTGTTGACGAGCTTGGTGACCGCGATTTGCCGTAAGGCGTGCAGGGCATCGGGGTCCTTGGTGAATCCCTCGCGTTCGGCGGCCTGCGCGAGCAGCTCGAAGCGAACTAGGCCGTCTATGAGTTCCCGGCGCGCGGCAGGGCTCTCGAAGCGCTCGGGTGACGCACCCGCCTCGCGCGCCATCGCGCGCTTCAAGTCCTCTTCGCGGATCTCGACCGGGCCAACCCGCGCGAGGAGTGGGCCGCGCTGTAACTCGGCGCGGTCAGCGCTCTGCTCGTGGCCGCCCGTTCCCCGTGCACACGATCCCAGTAAGAAGAGCAGAGCGAGTCGTGGCGGCCTTCTTAGCATTTAGTTCAACCGAGTTACCCGGCCCATTGTCGGCGCCGGCAGCGGATTGTGGTGCTCGGTGTAATCGATGAGTGCGTCGAGATCGATGGGGCCCCCAACTTGGTTCGTCCCACCGACGAACGTGGTGAACCCGTCACCACCGGCGGCTAGGAAGTTGTTGCAAGTAATGGAGTACGTGGCAGCCGGATTGAGGGCCACGCCCGCGGCGTCGTGAATTTCCACGATGCGGCTGCCCACCGGCAGGCTCGCATCCCACGTGTATCCGAGGCCGGAGATTTGCAGGAAACGGGTCACGGTCGGCTGCCACTGCTGCTCGAGCAGCGCCTTGATCTGCGTGCCGGTCAGGTTCATCTTCACGAGCGTGTTGCCGAACGGCTGAATCGTGAAGAGGTCGTTCCAGGTGATGTTCGCCCCGCCCGTAGGTTCTACCAAATCGGCGCGGATGCCGCCCGGATTCATGAACGCGGACTGCGTGCCCTCCGCTAGGTTCTGAGTGTCTGCGATCAGGTCGCCCAGGCTCGACTCGCCGGCAGCGTTCTGCGCGCGGGTCAACGAGATCGGCGAGAATCCGACAATCTGGCTCGTGAGCGGGGCGACCCTCGCCTCTGCGGCGGCCGTGAGCGCCGCGGCTTCCGGATCCGGCGTATTGCCCGGGGCAACGTCAGCAAAGGTGGTCACGATCGTAGCCGACTTCGTGACCACATCCTTCGTTACCGGATCAATCGTGAGGTTGATGTCAGCGTAGGCGGTGCTGGCCGAGAAGGCTTGGGTCACCAGGATCTTGGCGCCGGCGTTGTTCGTCACCAAGAGATTCGTGAACGTGTGCGAGTGGCCGCTTACGACGACGTCGAACTCGCTGTCGAGTCGGGTTACGACATCGAGGATGTCGGGACCATTGAGCGCCGAGTTCGTGAGCGTCGTGTTGGTTGCGGTGGTGTACGACGTTTGTGAACCGCCCTGGTGGATGAGCAGCACAATCGTCTTCACGCCCAGTGCTTTGATTTCAGGCACATAACTGTTGGCCGCGTCGGCTTCGTCGAGGAACCTGAGACCCGCGACGCCCGTGGGCGTCACGATGGTCGGCGTTGCCTCGAGCACGGCACCGACGAAGGCGATCGGCACGCCCTGGACCCGCTTGATCACGTACGGCGGCAGAATGGGGCGGCCTGTGACCTCGTCCACCACGTTCGCGGAGACATAGGGGAAGCGAGCTCCTTTGTACGGATCCTCGAGGAACGGGCCGGACACATGATTGCCCCCGTTCAGCAGGCGGAGTAGCTCGCTCTTGCCCTCGTCGAACTCGTGGTTGCCGAGCGTACCGACGATGTTGCACGCGGAGTTCGTCTTGTCCGTGTACGTGCAGGAGGCGTTCGCCAACATATTGAGCCATTGAATCGACGGCTCATCCTGCAAGAGCGCAGACGCGGCGGGCGACGCCCCGACGTGATCGCCGGCGTGAACGATCAGCGTCTGGCCCTCAACACCCGCCTCCGCGGCCTTGAGGTACGACGTCAAGACGGCAGCGCTGCCCACCGGGCGACTGCTGACGGTCTTGCCCGTGGAAAGCTGCCCGTGGAAGTCATTGAAGCCGAGAATTTTGAGCTTGAGATTGCCGCCCTGGCAGAGCGAGCCGTCCGCGACTGTGGTGTGCGTGCAGCTGAGGCTCGGTGTGCAGACGTCTGTCGTACAGGGGTTGCTGTCGTCACAGTTGCTCGCGCAGACCGGCGTGCTGCAGGTGACACTTGCGGACAACGAGTCGGCGCAGCCTGGCGTCGTGTCGCCGTCCGAAACGGTGAGCGTGAGCGTCGCCGTACCTGCGGCCGTGCAGGTGAAGGTCGGGTTCTGCTGGCTCGCGCTGCTCAGCGTGCCGCTCGACGCGGTCCACTGGTAAGTGAGTGCCGAGGGGGCCGCGTCGCTGTCGTGAGCCTGACCTTGAAGGACCACCGATCCACCGACAGACAATGCGTTCGGGCTAGCGGTGATTCCGTCGACGAGCGGGCAGCTGTTGAACGTGCCGTTGGCAAGCACGCTGCCCTTTGTCGCATGCTCTTTGCAGAGAACCGGGACGTTGACCGTGGTCGCGTGGCTCGCGGTGACGTCGAAGGACGCAGAACCCGCGCAGACGCTCAGACCGTCCGTCGTGGTTCCTGTCAGCGAAATCGAGTAGCCCGTGCCAGCCGGAATGCCTCCCAAGAGCGCTTGCACCGTCGCGCTGTTGCTGACGTCAATCGAGCTAGTGCTCGTATAGCCGGCGGGGCCGGTGATGGTGTAGCTGAGGGCGTTCAAGATTGAACCCGATGGGAGCTGCAGGGCGAGCGAGACTTTGCCTGCGTGCGGACCCGCCTGCTCCACGGACGGCCCGCCGCCGCCGCAGCCAGTCGCCGCAAAAGACAAGCTCAGGACGACAGCGCTCGGAATCACAACGGACGACAGGAATTCTCGCACGTGCCTCATAGGGACATCCTCATCTCGCTCTTGGGCCACCCAGTTCGCTGCACCTCGTCCCCTCAAAGCAAACCAAGGGCCAGAGTGAGCCGCCGCGCCCTCCGCTCGAAACTCGGCAAATCTTTCCGTCCTCGCGCACTCGCGAAATGCCGCCTCTCCGGTTTTTGGAAATCGGTTCCCGTTTTCGGGGCCGTCGCGCAGCGTTGCGAGACGAGCCGAGACATCTCGCCACCATGCGCGATGCTCGACGCGAACTATAACTTCGCCGGTTCGTCACTGGGGGGTGAGTGGCACGCGGGCGCGGCTCCAATCGCGAGCTGCCGCGAAAGAGGTACCGGGAAAGGGGACCCCGAAGCTCCGAACTCTGACCAGGCCAAGGGGATGCAGACCCCCCTTCGGGGTCCAACGAGGAAGTCGCGGAAACCCGTTCCTCCGCCCGCGGGCGTCCAGCTAGAGCAGAACGTGCACCCCCGGCCATGCGATGGGCGTTGGCATGAAAGGGGTGTCGTGGTACACGCGCGACGGGCTTTCGGGCCCGGTTTTCAACGAGGACGCATCTAGATGAGCATGACCGGCACCAAGGGCAAGATTACCCAAGTCATCGGACCCGTGGTTGACGTGGAATTCCCGCCCGGGAAGCTTCCCAAGATTCTCAATGCGCTGACGGTCACGAACCCGGCCATTAACAATCAAAAAGACAACCTGGTGCTCGAGGTTGCACAGCATTTGGGTGAGGCCGTCGTTCGCGCCGTCGCCATGGACGTCACCGACGGTTTGGTCCGCGGTGCCGAGGTGACCGATCTCGGGTCGCCGATTCAGATGCCCGTCGGTGTCGAGACGCTCGGTCGCATCCTGAACGTGGTCGGCATGCCGGTGGACGAGAAAGGTCCCGTCGATGCCAAGCGCCGCATGCCAATCCATCGCGCGCCGCCGGCGTTCGTCGACCAGAGCACCAAGGTCGAAATCTTCGAGACTGGCATCAAGGTCGTCGACTTGCTCGCTCCTTACCGCAAGGGCGGGAAAATCGGGCTCTTCGGCGGCGCTGGCGTCGGTAAGACCGTGCTCATCATGGAGCTCATCAACAACGTCGCCAAGGCTCACGGCGGCGTGAGCTGCTTCGCCGGCGTCGGCGAGCGAACCCGCGAAGGCAACGACCTCTACCTGGAAATGGGCGAGAGCAAGCTCGAAACGGGTGCTAGCGTCCTTTCGAAGACCGCGCTCATTTACGGGCAGATGAACGAGCCGCCGGGCGCGCGCGCGCGCGTCGCGCTCAGCGCGCTCACCTGCGCCGAGTATTTCCGCGACGAAGAAGGGCAGGACGTGCTCTTGTTCGTCGACAACATCTTCCGCTTCACGCAGGCCGGCAGCGAGGTGTCCGCGCTCCTCGGTCGCATGCCGAGCGCTGTCGGTTACCAGCCGACGTTGGCGAACGAGATGGGCGCGCTCCAGGAGCGCATCACGTCTACGCGCAAGGGCAGCATCACCAGCGTGCAAGCCATTTACGTGCCGGCGGACGATCTCACCGACCCCGCGCCGGCCACGACGTTCGCGCATCTCGACGCCACCACCGTGTTGTCGCGCGCCATCTCCGAGCTTGGCATCTACCCCGCCGTGGATCCGCTGGATTCGACGAGCACCATGTTGAGCCCGCAGATCGTCGGCGACGAGCACTATGCGGTCGCTCGACAGGTGCAGCAGACCTTGCAAAAGTACAAGGATCTGCAGGACATCATCGCGATTCTCGGTATGGACGAGCTCAGCGAGGACGACCGCCTGATCGTGGCGCGCGCCCGCAAGATTCAGCGCTTTCTTTCGCAGCCGTTCTTCGTGGCCGCGCAGTTCACCGGTCTGCAAGGCAAGTACGTGCCTCTCAAAGAGACGATCGCGGGCTTCAAGGAGATCCTGTCCGGCGCGCTCGACGATCTGCCGGAGCAGGCTTTCTATATGGTGGGGAACATCGAAGAAGCGCGCGCCAAGGCCCAGAAGCTGAAGCAAGCGGCCTGAGGGAGCCATGGCTGACCCGATTTCCCTCGAGATCGTCACGCCCGACGGCGTCCGGCTGAGCGAGCACGTGGCCGAGCTCACCGCGCCCAGCGTGTACGGCGAGTTCGGGGTGCTGCCAGGGCATCGCGCGATGCTGGCCGCGCTCACCACCGGTATCGTGAGTTTCTCGAAAAGTGGCGAAAAGGAGTCGGTGGCCGTGGGCGCCGGCTTCTTCGAGATCACCGATGATCACGCGGTGTTGCTCACCGATCGCTTCATCCGCAAGGCAGACATCGATCCGGTGCTGGTGCGCAAAGAGCTGAAGGAGGTCGATGCGGCCCTCGACACGTTCCAGGGCGATCTGACCGGCGCCGAGTACGGCGAGCTCGTGGCTCGGCAGCTCTGGGCGGCTGCGCAGCTCGATCTCTACGGTGATCCGCCGCCGCCGCGGATTCGCACCATGAGCGAGCTCATGTTCGCCCAGCACGAGAGCTACGCCGAGCTCGCAGACGAAGGTCAAACGGACGAGAAGCCTCCCGAGGCGCACTGACCAGGAGAGGTGGGGCGGTTGCGTGAGTCCCAAAGCCCCAAGGCTCAGCTGCTCGCCCTGGGGCTGACCGCCAAGCGCCATTTTGGCCAGAACTTCCTCGCCGACCCTTCGTTGGCGGGGAAGATTGCCGACCTCGCGGCGCCGCCGGGCGCGACGGTGATTGAGCTTGGGGCTGGATTGGGCGCGCTGACTGAGCCGCTGCTGTCACGCGCGGCCCATGTGATAGCGGTCGAGCGGGATCGCGATTTGGTGCCGGTTCTCAAGCGCGACTTCGCGGACGAAATCGCCGCTGGCAGGTTGGAAGTGCTGGAGGCGGATGCCAAGGCGAT
>JAEUAF010000790.1 GCA_019695485.1 Sorangium sp. | reverse complement strand
GCGGCGAGCTCTGCCATCAACGGCGCAAGATCGGCGAGCCTCTCACGCAGTGGCGGCACCGTCAGCGTAATACCTTGAATGCGGTAGAACAGATCCGGACGAAAGCGGCCGTTTTGCACGTCCTCCTCGAGCGGACGTAGCGTCGCGCACACGGGCCGCACATCTGCCTGAATCTTGGTGGTGCCACCGACTCGCGTGAAGCGACGGTGCTCGAGGAAGCGCAGCAGCTTGGCTTGCATCGGCAGCGGTAGTTCGCCAATTTCGTCGAGGAAGAGCGTGCCGCCATCGGCCGCTTCGATTTTGCCGATTACGCGCTGGTTGGCGCCCGTGAAAGCGCCTCGCTCGTGTCCGAACAGCTCGCTCTCGAAGAGCGCCTCCGGGATGGCGGCGCAGTTGATTGGCGCGAACGGTGCGCCGCGCCGCGCCGAGAGCTCGTGAATGCGACGGGCGATCACTTCCTTTCCCGAACCGCTCTCGCCAACCAAGCAGATCACGACATCCTTGTCGGCCACCGCTCGCAGCACGCGATTCAGGCTCCGCATGGCGCCGGATAGCATGACGGGCTCTAGAAGGACGTTGAGATGGCGCTTTCCGGGTCTCACGACCCAAAAGACTACGCCAAAATGGCGCGGGCCGCGCTTTCCCGCCTGGGTCCGGCCTGATTGAGCGGCAAATGGCCGCTTTTGGCGATTGGCACTCGCGTTGCTCTTCCCGCTGAGCTCACCCCGCGAGGTTCCCCGATGGTTCCTTTGAAACTAGCCCTGATCTCCAATGACCGAGAGACGCTGGATGGCGTCACCCTCTACTTCGAGCGCGCTGGCGCCCGCGTGCGCAGCACGACCCGCCTCGAGGAGATCGGCGAGACGACGAGCAGCGCCGACGCGATCATCTTCTTTGCGGACGACTATCCGAGCGCAGAAGCCGAGTGCGCGGTGTCGACATTCTCGGCACGATTGACGGTCGTGGTGACGGCGGAGGTTGCCGCATTCAACGCGTGTTGCGCACGTCGCACTCAAATCGGGCGCGTGGTCGTGCTGCCGCGGCCTGCGTGGGGCTGGGTGCTGCTAGAAGCGATTCGTTCTGGCGATGCGCGGCTGGAGCACTGAGTCGTGAAGAATCGTCGCTCTCTATTGTCGTTCTTCCCCGAACGTGCGCGCATCGACGTGCCGTTCGCCACCGCGATCCGGCGCGCCTTCGTGCTCGGCTATGATGTCGCCGCCTTGCGGGCGGACCTCTTGGCGGGCGTCGTGGTGGGCATCGTAGCGCTGCCGCTGTCGATGGCGCTCGCGATCTCGGTCGGAGTGCCCCCTCAGCACGGCCTTTACACGGCGATCATCGCGGGGAGTGTGGTTTCACTCACGGGCGGATCGAAATTTCAAGTGACGGGTCCCACGGCGGCGTTCGTGGTCATTCTCGCGCCGATCACTGCGCGGCACGGCTTGTCGGGCTTGCTGAGCGCTGGCCTGATGGCAGGGATCTTGTTGGTTGTCATGGGGGTCGCACGCCTCGGGCGTCTCATTCAATTCATTCCTCATCCGGTCACCACCGGTTTCACTGCCGGGATTGCCGTCGTGATCGCGACGCTGCAATTGAAGGACGTGTTTGGGCTTCCGATCGCGTCGATGCCCGAGACTTATCTCGAAAAGATCTTGGTGCTGTGGCAAGCGCGGCATGCCGCCTCCCTGCCAGATCTGGTAGCGTCCTTTGCAACCGTAGCGTTGTTGATCGGGCTGCCGCGCGGATTCCCGAGGCTGACCCGGGGCGTCCCTGCGCCGCTCATCGCGCTTTCGCTGGTGTCGCTCGCCGCCCTCGTTGCTCGACACTTCGTGCCCGCGCTCGCTATCGCGACGATTGGTACGCGCTTTCATTCCGTGGTCGGCGGGCACGTCGTCGCGGGGATCCCTCCCCTCGCACCGAAGCTCATCTTGCCTTGGGGGCAGGGCGGCTTGTCGCTCGGCGCGTTCGCTAGCTTGGGCTCCGCCGCGTTCGCAATTGCCATGCTGGGGGCCATCGAATCGCTGCTCTCGGCGGTCATCGCCGACGGCATGACTGGCAAAAAGCACGATCCCGACGCAGAGCTGATCGGCCTCGGCCTCGGCAACATCGTGGCACCGTTCTTCGGCGGGATCGCGGCGACGGGTGCGCTCGCGCGGACGGCGACCAACGTGCGAGCGGGCGCGCGCTCCCCGCTGGCCGCGGTCACCCACGCCGTCGTCGTGCTGCTCTCTGTACTGCTGTTCGCGCCCCTCTTGGCCTACGTGCCGATGGCGTCGCTCGCGGGACTGTTGCTGGTCGTCGCGTGGAACATGTCGGAAGTGCGTCACTTCATGACCACGCTACGTATCGCGCCGAAGAGTGACGTGTTGGTGCTGCTCACGTGCTTCTCGCTCACCATCTTGTTCGACATGGTGGTGGCCGTCTCGTTCGGCGTCGTCCTCGCGTCGCTGCTGTTCATGCGGCGTACGGCCGAGCTCACCCACTCGCGGCTCCTCGACAGCCGTAGCGATCTCGAATCAGAGTACGACCTGCCGCCCGGGGTGGCGCTGTATGAGGTTCAGGGCCCCTTGTTTTTTGGGGCCGCGCAGAATGCGATGGGCGCGCTGCAGGCGATCGGCTCGGCGAGTCGCGTGGTGGTGTTGGCGCTCGGTCGCGTGCCGTCCATCGACGCTACCGGCTTCGTGGCGCTCGAGAGCTCGCTCGTGCACCTACGCAAGGCGAAAAAGATCGTGGTCATCGCCGGCCCGCTGCCGGAGCCGCGGCGCATTTTCGAGAAGGCGAACCTGCCCAAGCACCACGACCATATTCACTTCGCCGATACACTGCCGTTGGCCCTGAGCCGCGCGCGCGAGCTCGTGGGCGGCGAAGATAACAACACGCGCGACCAAGATGGGTTTGCGCTCGGCGCCTAACGGCGCAGCGAGCAGCCCGTATCGGCAACAAAGAGGGGAGGGGCTAACGCGCGATCAACCGGCTCCGGGCTGCCCGTTGGCCACCGCCGCCTGAGCCTCGAAAGCCCGCTTGTAGGCGGGCCGCGCTTCGCCGCGGGCGACATAGCCAGAGAGGTTCGGGAATCCATGCAAGAGGCCCGAGGGCTTTAGCCTGAGCAGCACCGAGACCATCATCAGGTCACCAGCGCTGAAGCCACCGTCGAGCCAGTCGGCATCGCCCAGGCGATCCGAGAGTTGCTTCAGCCGGTCGCGAACGCGAGCCTCGACCAGAGGCAGACGCTCCTTACTCCAGTGCTTGTCGCTCTCCAGGAGTTTGGCGGTCGCAAGTTCCAGGATCGGCGGCTCTACCGTGTTGAGCGCGGCAAACATCCACGAAATCGCCCGCGCGCGGGCATTGGCATCCGCTGGCAGCAGGCCCGCGTAGCGCTCGCCGATATGGAACACGATCGCCCCTGTCTCGAACAGGGCGAGATCACCTTCTTCGTAGGTCGGAATCTGGCCGAACGGATGAAGCGCCAGGTGCGCCGGTTCCTTCATCGCGCGAAACGAAACCAGCCGAACCTCGTAGGGCTTTCCCACTTCTTCGAGCGCCCAGCGAACGCGCGTATCACGCGCTAGCCCCTTGCCGCCATCGGGTGACCGTTCGAAAGCGGTAATCGTGATCGTCATCGTGAAGCTCCGGAGGACGAAAGCGTGCGGATCCCGGTAGCACAGCTGCGCAACGGCGCCCATCGCACAGGGGGCGCCTCGCGAACCTCGGTGTCTGCGCGCAGCGCGGAGACGTCGCCACGGGGCCGCAGCAGTGGTCGACCATTTTGCGTGGGCCGCTAGGCGCGCACGAGCCGTCGCAGCAGCTCGAGCAGCGTGGCCGGTAGCAGTTGTGCGTCTCGCAGCAGGGTGTAGCCCGTCGGCCCAAAAATGTGCCGGGCGTACTCCGGCGCTTGGCGATCGACGGTAAGACAGAACGGGTGGAGGCCCTGCAGGCGCGCTTCGACGATGGCCTGCCGCGCGTCTTCGATTCCGTAGCGTCCCTCGTACTCGTCGATATCGTTCGGCTTGCCATCCGAGACAATCAGCAAGAGTCGATGGCGTGCTTGCTCCCGGGCCAGAAGTCCCGTCGCGCGCCGCACTGCGGCGCCGAGGCGCGTATAGCCGTCGGGTTCGAGGCCGGCGATGCGCCGCTCCACCGCGATGTCGTAGGGCTCATCGAAGCGCTTGATCGCTCGCACCCGCACCTCGGCGGCGGACTCGCCGGAGAAGCCGTAGGCGGCATAGCGATCGCCGAGCCGTTCGAGGGCCTTGCACACCACGAGCAACGCTTCCTTCTCGATGTCGATAATGCGTTGGCGACCGCTGATAGAGGCGTCGGTAGACGCGCTGGCATCGACTAGAAGCAGCAGCGCGACGTCTCGGCGCCGCGGTCGCACGTCTTCGTAGAGCGCATCATCCCAGGAAACGCCGGCCAAACGATTGGCGAATGCGCTCACGTAGGCGTCGATGTCGACTTCCATGCCGTCCGGCTGACGTAGCAGCCGCGAACGGCGGGGACGAAGCTCTGCGAAGCTCTCGCAGACCGTGTGCAGCAAGCGAGCGTGCCGCCGAAGTACGGTCTCAGCCCAGCCCACATCGCCAACCTCCGCCACGCTCTCGCGCACGAGCGCGCCGGGCTGGCGGTACGAGCTGATGCGATAGTCCCATTCCGGATAGCTGAAGCCTCCCGAGTTTGGAGCCCCCAAAGGCGACTGAGCGGCGCGCAGCTCGTTTCTGCCTTCGGAGAGGAGGACCTCGCGAACGGCTCCGGGGGCTCGAATCAAGCGAGCTTCTGGGAGTTCCGAGAGCGCAGCCGAAAGCTCCGCGGCGTCCGCAGCGCCCTCGTCGAGGGGCCGCGATAGGCCGAGCGGATCTTCGACTCCCGTTTGGGAAGCGTCGGCTTTGACGATGAACATGCCGGGACGCTCGTCGTCTTCATCGGCGCTCGCAACGCGCGGCGTCGGCCGGCGCGCGAGATGTGACAGCCGAGGGGGGCTTCGTTGCGCTGCTTCGCGTGAGAATGCCGCTGGTGCGAGCAGAGTCGGCGCACCAGCCTCGACGAGTTCTCCCCAGCACTCAGCGCTGGGCAGGCCGCGATAGCGTCCCGGGAAGTTTGCTCGCAACGCGGCGGCGGCTTCAATGACTTCTGCGAGCAGCTCATGGCCCGCAGGCACTGACGCAGCAGTGCGCTGAGGCGAGAGCGCGTCTCGCAGAGCCGAGCGCAGCCGCGCTTCGACCGCTTGCTCGAGCGGCGTGAGCTGCTCAGTCGCCGGACGCGTGGCGAGACTGGCACGGACACACGCGGCAATGTCGGCGTTCAGGCGCGGCACTTCCGCCGCGAGTTCGGTGAGCGTGGCGAGGCCATCGCGGGCAATGAACAGATCCCGTTCGAGCCTGTCGAGAGGCGCGTTCGTGTGGGTTTTCCGCTCGATGCGCAGGGCCTGGGCGAGCGCGTAGAGCCGATAGCGGCAGAGCGCGTTCAAATCGTTGGCGAGCGGCGCGAGCTCTCGAGGCAGCAGCACGCGCTGTCCGTCCGTGGCGGGTTGCGCGGTGGCCGAGTTCAGGTGACGCGGGATTCGGAGGAGCAAGCGACCGAGCCACGTGCGCTGCAGGGGTGGGCTGCTGATCCCAAGCGTGGGACAGGCGCCGCGCAGGCCTATCACGAAGCATTCGATCCGTTCGCGCACGTCGGCTAAGCGCGCGACCTCGGGTGCAGCTCGATGGCGTCGCCACAGGTCATGCGCGAAACGCGTGGCGACCAGCGCTCCCTCGGCGAGTAGCTCCTCCGCTTCCGCCACGGGTCCCTATAGCGTTGCGTCGAGTAGATCCCCAATGCTTGCCAGCATTGTCGGATCGTCCGACAGCGGGGCCACGAATGCCGTTCGACAGGCTTCGCGAATCGGGATTCCCGCGGCTACCAGGCGTGCGGTGGCCACCAACAGGCGCGTGCTGGGAGCCTCCGCCAGGCCGCGATCGCGCAAGTTGCGAACCCGACGCGCGAGCTTTACGAGCGATTCGGCGCCGAGCCGGTCGATGCCGCCTTCGTGCGCCACGATCTCGGCCTCGCGCTCGGCGGGAAGGAAGTCGAACTCGATCACGACGAAGCGTTGTCGTGTGCTCGGCTTGAGGTCCTTCAGCACGTGTTGGTAGCCCGGATTGTAGGAAATCACGAGCTGAAATCCGGGGGCTGCCTCGATTAGCTCCCCCGTCTTGTCGAGCGGCAACAGGCGTCTCTCGTCAGCCAGGGGATGGATGACGACGATGGTGTCCTGTCGAGCCTCGACGACCTCGTCGAGGTAGCAGAGTGCGCCGTTTCGCACCGCGCGCGTGAGCGGGCCGTCGCGCCACTCGGTCTCGCCGCCGCGCACGACGTAGCGACCGAGGAGATCACTCGCCGAGAGATCATCGTGGCAGGCAACGGTCACGAGCGGACGTCCGAGTCGCCAGGCCATGTACTCGACGAACCGTGTTTTGCCACAGCCCGTCGGCCCTTTGAGCAGCGTCGCCAGCCCCTGCTTGTGGCATGCCTCGAAAATGCGAACCTCGTCGCCTGCTGGTAGATAGTAGGGTGCCTGCGCCTGCGGATGACTCAAGCCATCCGCGCTCGCTCGCAGGTGAATGCGCGGGACCGCCCCTGCGCTCATTTGCTGGCTTGTGCCGCCGAACTCGGCGTCCAGGCGGCCCCGCTTCCTGCTCGCGAATCCCCGTGAACGCGCGGTTTTACCGCTAGGAAGAAGAAGTCGACCAAGAACAAGAGGACGCCGACCGCGAACAGACTCCCGGTACCCATCAGCATCACAAAGTGCACGCTGAGCTTATGCTGGGTGTCGAGGTAGCCGATGCCCAGAATGTGCTCGAGGTAGGTCTGTACGATGCCCGCGGTTGCAAATGCCATGGTCATGCCGAACATGCCGGCGACTTGCAGCCAGAATGCCCACATGCCGACCGCGCTCGACTGTTCTTCGTCACGGCCCGTGAGCGCCGGCATGGCGTACGTGATCATCGCCAGCACGATCATCACGTAGGCGCCGAAGAACGCCATGTGCCCGTGCATCGCGGTGATCAGAGTGCCATGCGTCCATTTGTTGACCGCAGGCCAGGTGTGCGCGAGACCGAGAATCCCGGCGCCGAGCGCAGAATAGACGGCGCTGCCGATCGTCCAATGTAGGGCGAGGCGATTCGGGTGGGAGAGACCGGAGCGGCGCAGCGCAGAGTACGCATAGACCGCCATCCCGAAGAAACTCAGTGGCTCCAGGGCGCTGAATGTCCCTCCAAACATCGCCCAGTAGTGCGGCACGCCGATCCAGTAGTAGTGGTGCGCCGTTCCGAGAATCCCGGCAATGAAGGTCAGCCCGACGATCACGTAGAGCCACTTTTCCATGACTTCGCGATCCGCGCCGGAGAGTCGGATCAAAAGGAAGGCCAGCAGACCCCCCTGAATCAGTTCCCAAACACCCTCGACCCACAAGTGCACGGTCCACCAGCGGTAGAAGATCCCGACCGTGTAGTTCTCGAAGTCGATCAGCGCCGGCAGATACAAGAGCGCGGACAGCACCAGGCCCGCAACGAGCACGGCTTCGGTCGTGGTCCAGCGTCCGGCCTTCCGAATCGTCATGCCGATATTGAACAGGAACGCGAGCATCACTAGCACGATGACGACCTTCATCGGCAGTGGCTGCTCGAGTAACTTATTGCCCGCGGTCCAGCCGAAGACGTAGCCCGTGACCGTCGTGAGCCCCATCAAGGTCCACGCGATGAGCTGTCCGTAGGCGAGCTTCTCGCTGTAAATCTCGGTGCGCGACTCTTCGGGTACGACGTAGTATGCCGCGCCCATGAAGCCAGTGAGCACCCAGACGATCAAAATGTTCGTGTGAATCTCCTTCGTTTTGTCGAACGGCAGGAGATGGAGCAATGGATCCGGCCCGAGGTATTTGGCCGCCGACAAGAGCCCAAACACTACCTGGAGTCCGTACAGTAAGAGCGCGACCACGAAATAGTAGTATGCCACCCGCTGGCTTTTGAATCGCATGCTGTGGTCCTTTACTTGAGCGTCATCAGATAGGCGACGAGATGGTCGATCTCGCTCGCTTGGAGCGAGTGGCCAAAATTGTCTGGCATGAACGAGCGACCGCCCGCCGAAAACGTGGGGCCGGCAACCAAGAACATGCTTGGCGCGACGATACTCTCGCGCACGTATTCCTCGGCTGTCTTCGCGTGGCCTCGATATTCTGGATCTCCGAGGCGTTGCTGGGCGCGTGCCGCAATGCCTGCCAGCGAGGGCCCCACGAGCTGAACCCCCTCGGCGGTCGAGTGACATGCGGCGCACGCGGGGGGCGATTTGCGGAATAGAGCTTCCCCTAGGGCGACGGGATCGGAGGAGGCGGCCGCTTGCTGGGCGTGAGCTGGGCTCGACCCGGGGAAGGCTCCGGACACCAGCAGTGGTCGCGGTGGCCAGCCGTTCGTGTCGATGCGACTCACCCACGACAAGAAAGCGATCAGATGCCGAATCTGTTCGTCGCCTAGGTTGAGATTCGGCATCAAGCGGCGATCCTTCGCCTCCGAGTAGAAAGCGGCCGGATTCTTGAGAAATTGGCTCAGATACGCGGCCCCGCGTTGTTCCGCAATCTTGGTCAGATCCGGCGCGTAATAGGCCCCTTCGCCAAGTAGCGTATGGCAATTAGTGCAGTTCTTCTCGTGCCAGACGCGTTTGCCCGCGATCACATCGGCCGTCATCTGATCGCTGTGGGTGAGGGCGCTGATTTGACGATGGCTATCGATCGTGAGCCCGATGAATATCAAAGCAAAGAACAAGGTCGAGCCCAGAAAGAAGAGTCGCGTCTGACGCTTGGTCATGCCGCCTCCCAATCACACGCTGATTTGCGCATAGTTTTCGATCACCATCAGGCCGCCGTAGGCGATCGCCAAAACCAGGAGGAGCGCGACGAGCGCGCAACAGGCGCGTGCAATGCCGACGCCCCCGAGAGTGTGCGCGGAGACATCCGTCCCCGACTGTCCCGTCTCTGTCATGAGCGCCAGGGTACGCTGCAATTCGAGAAAGGCAAAGTGTCAGTTTGCTTTGCACTCGACGTTGATGGGATTTGAACGGTCGAGATCCGACAGGCATGAAAGCGCATCGGGAGCTCGATCGGCTATATATCGTGGCGCGATATATAGCCAGGCATTCTTTCACCTGGAGGCGGTGTGGCCGCACGGCGCACGGCGAGCTCCCCAGGGGCAGGGGTCGCGGGCGCCATCGCTGACCGCTGCTCCGTCGTGCCGTCTCGAACCGCGCACCTCCGGCGCGGCGGACAGCGGAGCGCCGGGCGAGCGAGCGCGCTGCGTCGGACAGGCTCCGTGCTGGCAGGGCCTCCTGAGTCCGATTGGTGCTGGCCCCGAACTCTGGTAGCTTCCGCCGGTGGACGTCGACAGTGACAGTGCGGGGCGCGACGGGCGCGTGGAGGCTCGTTTTCGCGCCATTTCCGAGGTCGTTCGCGATTTCGCGGAGACGACCACGGACTATGGGCGCCTACTCGACTTGGTGGCTCACAGGCTGGCGGAAGTGGTCGGGGACGGCTGCGTGGTTCGACTGCTGGCTGATGACGGATGGCTCTCGCCCGTTGCAATCCACCTTCCGATCGAAGCGCGTGTCGAGGACGCGGACGCGCTGGCGCGCGTTCGGTCGCACGTGAACGCGCCGCGTAACCTCTCCGAACAGGGCTCCGCTAGACACGTGTTCGAGACGGGTGAGGCCTTGCTGGTCCCCCGGCTCGAGCTTGCCCAGATGCGTCTAACCACGGCGCCCGAAGTCGTGGACGCCTACGAAACCCTGGGGATTCACAGTCTGCTGATGGTGCCGTTGCGCGTGCGCGGGGAATCCATCGGGTTATTGTCGTTGGTGCGCTTCGCGCCCGGCTCCGCCGCATTCAATACTCAAGATCTGGACCTCGCTCAGGCGCTGGCTGGACACGCGGCTCTCGCACTCAGCAATGCGCGCTTGCTCGAATCCGTGCGGAGCGAGCTCGCGGAGCGCGAACGCGCCGAGCTCGCCCTGCGCAAGACAGTCGAACAACTGCGCCAATCGCAAAAAATGGAGGCGATCGGGCGACTCGCAGGCAGCATTGCGCACGACTTCAACAACCTGCTCTCAGTGATTTTGAGTTACAGCACGCTGGCGCTCACTGACTTGAAGAGCGTCGACCCGATGCGCGCGGATATCGAGGCGATCAAGAAGGCCGGGGAGCGCGCTGCCGACCTGACTCGGCAGCTCTTGGCGTTCAGCCGACAGCAAGTTCTCGCGCCCCGCGTCACCGACTTGAACGGCTTGGTTCGCGAAGCCGAGCGCATGCTTCGGCGTCTACTCGGCGAGGATGTGGAGCTCATCACGCGCTATCAGCAGAATCCCTCGAAAATATACATCGATCCCGGACAAGTCGACCAAGTCGTGATGAATCTAGTCATCAATGCGCGCGACGCGATGCCGACAGGCGGCAAGTTGACGATCGAGACGCGGGACGTGCTTCTGGACGAATCCTACACGA
>JAEUAF010000760.1 GCA_019695485.1 Sorangium sp. | reverse complement strand
CGAGCTTACTCAGCATCTGGCCCAGATCGTCCGCCACTTTCGAGGGCACGCGTCCCCCGGGCGGCACGCCGGGCTCGCTCGCGCTACCAACGCTGAGCACAATCATCTTGTCGCCGAGCAGGCCCTTGCCTTCGATCGAGGCGACGCTGTCCTTCCGGATGCGGCGGGCTTCCTCTTCGACCACCGACATGCGCACGTAGATTTTCGAATCCTTGGCGTCGGCGCCGTACGCGACCTCCGAGACGGTGCCGATGTCGACGCCGCCCATGCGCACTGGCGAGCCGCGACGCAGCCCCTGCACGTCCCCGAAAACCGTGTAGTAGGTTTCCTTACTGCCGAAAATATGGCGCTCCTCCCCGATTAGGAAGATCACCAGCCCCATGACGGCGAAGCCCGCGAGGACGAAAACGCCGACCTTGAATTCTCGACCCAATGCCATCGGTTTAAGAACGGGGATTGTCCCCTAAGCAACGCCCGTCGTCACCCGGCCCTAAGGCCGCCGCCAACAAATCGCGTTCCCCCGGCTTGGTGGGCTGGCGAACGCCCGATCTTCCGCCGAATCTTCCGCGCTGAGCGTTCTGTGCGTCGAGTGCAGAGCGGCCCGTTCTGTAGAAGCGGATTTGCCCGAGCGCTGGCTGAGCCCATGATGCGGCGCGGCGTTTTCTAACGCCCCTCGCATGGACCTACCGAACCGGCAACCGCCACGGACTTCGTTGGTTCCGCGGAGTTCGTTGCCTCCGCGGCGATCGTCGGTCGACTGGTTCCCGTTTGGCGTGGCGCTCGTCCTTTTGGCGCTGAGCGCGGCTGGCTTTGCCATTCTCTTTCGGGTCGCGTTTGCGTTCGTGCTGAAGCAGGCGAGCGGCACCGACAGCATCGTGGCGGCGTTTCGTAGCGCGCCCGCCTGGATTCGCGTCTTGTCCCCGACGCTCGGAGGGCTCGCCGCGGGGGGCATCACGTACTTGATGCGTGGCATGCCGGCTGAGCACGGCGTGGGCGATGTGATGGAGGCTGTGGTGCTGGGCCGCGTGCGCCTCTCGCTGCGCGTGACGCTCGCGAAGTCGTTGGCCTCGTTTCTAGCCATCGTGAGCGGCGGCTCCCTCGGTCGCGAGGGTCCGATCATTCAACTTGGCGCGGCCGCGGGGAAGCTATTTGGCGGCTGGTTCGCGCTGTCCTCGCGTCGGCGGCGCACCTTGATCGCGGCGGGCACCGCGGCCGGTTTTGCTGCGGCGTACAATACGCCGTTCGCCGCGATCCTGTTCGTGCTGGAGGTGGTGATCGGCGTTGTCGCGCTCGACACCGTGATCCCCACGGTGCTCGCGACGGTGCTTGCGACCGAGCTCACGCGGGCCGTGCTCGGCCCGGGTCCGGTCTACGGTCAACGAGCGTTCAGCCTCGTAGCTCCGAGCGAGCTCTTCGCGTTTGCGGGGCTCGGGCTCGTCGCGGCGCTCGGTGCGCGGGCGTTTCGGCTTCTGGTGAGCTTCGGTGAGACGTGCTTTCGGCGGCCGTCCTTGCCCCTGCCTTGGCGGCCCGCGCTCGGAGGATTCGGGGCGGGCCTCGTGGTTTGGCTGGTTCCCGAGGTGGCGGGCAATGGTTACGAGCCGCTCAATTCACTGTTGGATGGTCGGCTCGGGTTTGGTTTCGTGCTGGCCCTGCTGCTCGCGAAGAGCTTCGCGACGACGGCCTCGGTTGCCTCGGGGAGCCCGGGTGGTGTGTTCACGCCGACGATGTTGGTGGGCGGCAGCATCGGATTTCTCTATTTCGGCGTGTTGGATCGCGCGCACGTCACGCTCGGACAAGCGGGTGGCTATGCGTTGGTGGGAATGGCGGCTGCGACCGCCGCGACCACGCATGCGCCGCTGATGGCTGCGGTCATGGCGTTCGAACTCTCCGGCGACTACGCGGTGGTGTTGCCTTTGCTCACCGCGACGGCGCTCTCGACCCTGCTCGCGCGTTGGATGGGCGCGGACTCGATTTACAACGCGGAGCTCCGTCGCCGCGGAGTGCGCTGGGAATTGACGCTCGAAGGCCGCAGCGTAACCCGCGACGACAACCCGGCGCCGCCGGAGTCGATACGTAGGCGCTCACGCGGAGACCTGGGCGAGTGATGCCCCGTTGCTCGCGATCACCTTGGCATACCAATGCGCCGAGTCTTTGAGCACGCGCTTTTGAGTCTGGTAGTCGCAGAAGATCAAGCCGAAGCGATGCTTGTAGCCGTGCGCCCACTCGAAGTTGTCGATGAACGACCAGTGAAAGTAGGCGTCGATGGGCACACCGTCTGTCGCCGCACGGCGCAGCTCGAGCAAATGCCGCAGCGTGAAGTCGATGCGATCGGCGTCGTGCACTTTGCCGTCAGTGTGGATCCAGTCACGACACGAGATGCCGTTCTCGGTGATGACGATCGGCTTCTTGTAGCGCTCGAAGAAGAAGCGCGGCCCCCAGTACGCCGCGCTGGGCGTGACGGCCCACTCGAAGGCCGTGATTGGGTGCCCGACCGGGTG
>JAEUAF010000702.1 GCA_019695485.1 Sorangium sp. | reverse complement strand
CGCTCGTGATCCCGCTGGCGCTCTTGCTCACGTTTCTGCTGCTGTATTCCGCGTTCGGATCGATGTTCGATGCGGCGTTGATTCTGGCGAACGTTCCCTTCGCGTTGGTGGGCGGCGTCGTGGCGCTCGCCGTGGGTGGCATGCCGCTCTCGGTGTCGGCGGCGGTGGGCTTCATCGCGCTCTTGGGTCAGGCGGTGTTAAATGGCGTGTTGGTCGTTGCCGCCATTCGGCAGCGCATTGCCAGCGGCGAAGCGCTGAAGGACGCGGCCATGAACGGCACCCGCGAACGGCTGCGCGCGGTGCTGATCACCGGCCTCTTGGCATCGCTCGGGCTACTGCCGGCTGCGCTCTCGCACGCCATCGGCAGCGAGACGCAGCGTCCGATCGCCATTGTCGTGGTGGGGGGCACCATCTCGGCGGCCTTCCTCACGCTAGTGGTGCTTCCAGTGACCTACTACGTGGCCAGCGTGGCTCGCCAAATGTTCGAAGCGCGTCAACGCCTGACAGACGTCAGCGTCTAGAGTCGCATCGTCCCCGAGCTGGCAGGGGGCAGCCTTTCGTGTGTCGGAGCGTGGCTGCCGACACGCGACGGGGTTGGGCGGCGAGCGCTGCGCCGGGAACCGATCCAGTCGGCGAGGAAGAAGGCGGGGAGCCCCAGTACGCAAGCGAGCGCCAGCGTGGCTTCTGCGCCCATGACTCTGTCGGTGTGAAAGCCGACCCACACCCGTGCGAGGCTAGCCAGCCATAACAACAATGCCACCGGCCAAAGATCGCGGTCCTCGCTGGCGGGAAGCGCTTCTAGCGGCACTCGCAAAGCGCGCGGTGAGTGCCGAACCGGGAGTGGAATCAGTCGAGCCACCAAAAGAATCTGGTCATTGTCGGATCAAGAAGTCATAAATTGTGAGTGCGCACAGCTAAAGAAATCATCAAAACGAGCCGGCGCTCGTTGAGGACGTTGCTGCAAGCGCTCGCAAATCGGGTGATCTCCCTCGGTCAAACCTGGCCGGGCGGGCGCTTTCGCTATCCGTTGGCGGTGCTGGCGGTGGCGCTCGTGGGAAGCGCGGCCGGGGCATTTTTCGACAAGCGTCAGTTGGCCGATGTCGCGATGTTGCATTTGCTGGCGATCGGGATCGTCGCGCTGCGCTTTGGTCTCGGCCCTTCGGTGTTGGCGGCTGCCGCCGCGGTCGCGAGCTTCGACTTCTTTTTCATTCCGCCATATCTGACCTTCGAGGTGGCTGATTTCAGTCATCTCGTGACGTTCGTCGTGATGTTTCTGGTGGCGCTCGTGATCAGCGGCTTGATGCAGCTCGTGCGCAGTCAGGCCGAGGCCTCGGCCGAGCGCGAGCGGCGCACGGCGGCGCTCAATTCATTGCTGCAGGAGCTGTCGCAAGCGGAGGGTCTGGAGAAGATGCTGGAGGTCGCCACGCGCCACCTCGAAAAGACGTTCGCCAGCAAGGTCGAGTTCGGCGTGGCGCCGGAGCTTCCAGGCTATCCCGAGGCGCGCGCATTGTGCCTGCCTTTGCGCTCTGGAAAGCGCGCGTTCGGCGTGCTGCGTCTCGACCCGGAAGACCCCGCGCATTTCGAGGACCCCGAGCGTCGACAGTTGGCGGCCACGTTTGCCGCGCAGATCGCCGTGCTGTTCGAGAAGGCGGAGCTTGCTTCCGAGACCGAGCGGGTGCGCTTGGAGGTCAAGAGCGAGCAGCATCGGAGCGCACTCCTGAGCTCCGTATCGCATGACTTGCGGACGCCGCTGGCCGTGATTCAAGGGGCCGCGAGCGCGCTCGTAGAGCAGGGCTCCGAACTTGGGGAGGCCGCATCCGTGGAGCTCCTGAGCAGCATCGCCAATGAGGCAGAGCGACTGAACCGCTTGATCGGAAACTTACTCGACATGACCCGTCTCGAGTCTGGAGCGGTGCCAGTCAAGCGCGAGTGGCTGGCTTTGGAAGAAGTCGTTGGCGCGGCGCTAACTCGCATGGAATCGCGCCTTTCGGCGCTCGATATTCGGGTTGATCTGCCTTCCGATACGACTTTGGTGGCGCTCGACGGGGTGCTGATCGAACAAGTGTTGATCAACCTGCTCGAGAACGCGGCGAAGTACGCGCCCGGCGTGGTCGAAATCAAAGCGCGCGTCCTGAACGGCCAGGTTGAATTCGTGGTTCGGGACCATGGTCCCGGGGTGACTCCTGGGCAAGAACAGCTGATCTTCGAGAAGTTTCGGCGCTCGTCCGCTCGGGTCGGCGCGGCGGGCTTTGGTCTGGGGCTCTCGATCTGCCGGGCCATCGTGCTCGCGCACGGCGGCCAGATTGGGGTAGAGAATTGTGCGCCGAGCGGTGCCAGTTTTCGTTTCGTGTTGCCGATCGGTACCGACAAGCCCGAGCTCGGCGCGCTCGAAGCAGTGGAGGAGCCGCTGCCTAGCGCGCCGCCCGCTCGCAGCGAGGGAGCTCACTCATGATGCCTCAGGTTCTGGTGGTGGAGGATGAAGCGCCGATGCGGCGCCTGCTGCGAGCAGCCCTCTCGAGCAAGGGCTACCGCTTCGCCGAGGCCAGCACCGGCGGCGAAGGGCTGAGCATGGCCGCCGCACAAAAGCCCGATTTGTGCCTGCTCGACCTGGGCTTGCCCGACCTCGACGGTATCGAGGTCACGCGCCGTTTGAGAGAATGGACCCAAACTCCCATTATCGTGCTCTCTGCGCGTGGCCAGGAGCAGGACAAGATCGATGCGCTCGACGCGGGTGCCGACGACTATTTGACCAAGCCGTTCGGCACGGGTGAGCTATTTGCGCGCATGCGCGTGGCTTTGCGGCGTGCGGCGCGCGGCGGCCAAGAAGTGACGGGGCCCGTGCTAGCCGTGGGCGAGATCCGCGTCGACTTGGACAAGCGCAGTGTTTTTGTCGGCGAGCGCGAGGTTCACTTGACGCCGATTGAGTACAACCTACTCGCGGTCTTGATGAAGAACGCTGGCAAAGTCCTGACGCATCGCCAGCTCTTGAAGGAAGTTTGGGGCGCCGCGCATGTGAACAATACGCAATACCTGCGCGTGTACATGGTGCAGCTCCGCCACAAGCTGGAGCAGGACGCCGCGCGGCCACGGTATCTGATGACCGAGTCTGGCGTCGGCTATCGGATGCGCGCCGATGAGCCGATTTGAGTGCTTTGATGGGTTGTGACCCTGCCGAAACAAGCGCCTTACTCGCAGGAAATGCCGGTTTCCGAGGCGTATAAAGAACCTGTAAAAAATCGCCCAAAACATCCGGCTTGCCTTGCCTGGGTTGTTGAGCGCGCCTAGTGTCGAGCTTCGACGCAGCCGAAAAAGAGTGCCGACTTTCGTGGCACATGCGGCCGCGCGGTTTCGAACGTCGACACGAGGCGAAAGGTCGAGGCGCGCTGTGCGTCCTCGAATGCGTATCATGACGGTCAACATCCGCCGATTGGTGTTCGGTCCGCCGAAGGACGTGAAAGATCCCGAGGCCTTTCACAAGCTCTCGCTCATCGCCTTGCTGGCTTGGGTCGGGCTCGGCGCGGACGGCTTGTCGTCTTCGGCATACGGTCCTGACGAGGCCTTCCGCGCGCTTGGCGAACACACCGGGCTCGCCTTCTTCCTGTCGATCGCGATGGCGCTGACCGTGTTTATCATCAGCTACGGTTACAGTCGCATCATCGAGCAGTTTCCCTCGGGCGGTGGTGGCTACGTCGTGGCCTCGAAGCTCCTCCACGAGCATGTCGGTGTGATTTCTGGCGCCGCGCTGTTGGTCGACTACGTGCTGACCATCACGATCTCCGTGGCGAGCGGGGCAGATGCGATCTTCAGCTTTCTTCCTGCGAGTCTGCTGGCGTGGAAGCTGCCCGTGGCGTTCGCCGGGGTGACACTGTTGACGGTGCTCAACATTCGTGGCGTGAAGGAGTCCGTAACGGCGTTGGTGCCGGTGTTTACGCTCTTTCTGGTGACGCACGCCCTGTTGCTCGTGCTCGTAATCGGCGGGCGAGCGACGCAGGCCGTCGCGGCGAGTCAAGCGGTGGAGCACAATGTGTCGAACTCGCTCGGCATGCTGGGCCTGTTCGGTACGCTGAAGCTGTTCGTGCACGCCTACTCGATGGGCGGCGGCACCTATACCGGCATCGAGGCGGTGTCGAACGGGGTCGGCATGATGCGCGAGCCGCGCGTGCAGACCGCCCAACGCACGATGGTGTTGATGGCCGTCTCATTGGCAGTGACGGCGGGTGGGATTTTGCTGTGCTACCTCTTGGTCGGAGCGCGCCCGGAGCCGGGGAAGACCATGAATGCGGTCCTGCTGGAGACGGTGGTGGGCGGCTTCAGTGTGCTCGGTGTACCGCTCGGCAAGGCATTCGTGGTGGTGGCGCTGCTCAGTGAAGGCGCGCTGCTGTTCGTGGCCGCCCAGGCCGGATTTTTGGACGGGCCGCGCGTGATGGCCAACATGGCGATGGACTCATGGTTACCGCATCGCTTCGCCGCTCTCTCCGACCGCTTGTCGATGCGTAACGGCGTCATGCTGATGTCGATGGCGGCGTTTGGTGCGTTGATTTATACGCGCGGCGACGTCGGGCGCCTGGTCGTGATGTACTCAATCAACGTGTTCGTGACCTTCAGCCTCTCGAATTTTGCGATGGCGCGTTTCTGGGTGCGCCATCGCCGCGAACATGCCGTGTGGCGTCGGCACTTGTTGGCGCACGGGGTGGCCTTCCTCTTGTGTGCGACCATTCTCGGGATCACGATCTTCGAGAAGTTCCTGGAGGGTGGCTGGCTCACGTTGCTGGTGACGGCGTTGTTGGTGGCGGCCTGTTTCGGTGTGAAACGGCACTATCGCGCGGTCGTGCACGCCCTGCGCAAGCTTGACCAAGACCTGCCGTCGCCCGCGGAGGTCGAGAATTGGCCCGCGCCTACGAGCGAGTCCGCGGACGCCGGATTTACCGATGGTCCAACGCGCGGGTTATCGGAACATCACACGGTGCGCGACCCCAATCCGGAAAAGCCGGTCGCGATTCTGCTCGTCGGTGGCTATAGTGGACTCGGACGCCACGCGCTGCTCACGCTGCTGCGCATGTTTCCCCATCACTTCTCGGGCGTGGTGTTCGTGAGCGTCGCGGTCGTCGACTCCGAGTCCTTCAAGGGTGCCGACCAAGTGGCGGAACTCGAAGCGCGCACGCGCCAGCACTTGCTCAACTACGAGCGCTACGCGCACACGCTGGGTTTGGCGGCATCGAGCGCGTTCTCGGTTGGCACCGAAGTCGTGCCCGAGGTCGAAAAGATCGCCGACGGCCTGGTGCAGCGCTACCCGAGAGCGCTGTTCGTCGCCGGACAGCTGATCTTCGAAGAGGACACGATGAGCAATCGCCTCCTGCACAACGAGACGGCGTTCATGGTGCAGAAGCGCTTGCAACGGCGTGGTCTGCCGATGGTAGTAGTCCCCGTGCGCATCGATCTGCGGCGGCGGCGGCCCCTGCGTCGCGCCGACGCGGAGGCCGTTCGGGTCGCCCCGTCCCGCGCTGCCTAGCGCGATACCGCGCTTGGACGCGGTATTTCCCGCCTCAATTCGTGCGAGCGTGACGCAGTGGGCATCGTGATATCTTGGCCCCCATGCCGCTCGAAGTGGAGTCCTTGCCGCGTGGAACAGGTCGGTTGGCGGGCGCCTGGGGGCGTGGCGCCGCGCACCCGACGTTCACTCGTCGCGGTGTGCTGTTGGCGGCGGTGGCGTCGAGTTCGCTCGCCTGCCGCTCGCGGAGCTCGGTAGCGACGGGCCCCGCGCCTGGAGCGAGTACGCAGGGGGCCGGAGCGCCGGCTGCGTTGGCGAGCGGGCTCTCCGGGAGCCCTTCGTTCGGTGGCCTCGAGGTTGCGCGCCTTGGGGACCTCAAGGAGTCCGAACGCGGTGGAACCGCGGTTGTGTTGTTGCATGGCTGGGGAGCCCGCGGGGATGACCTGCTGCCGCTCGCGCATCACTTGGCACGACCGCGGACGCGCTTCTTCGTCCCCGCGGGGCCGCTCGCTCAAGGCTCGGGCCGCGCCTGGTGGGATCTCAATAATGCGGCTGACCGCCCCGCACATGCGTGGGACGACGAGGTGCCTGCTGGCTACCGAGCGCACCCGCAGGGGTTACGTGTTCGGCAGGCGATTCAGGGTCTCTTGCGTGACGTGCGCGCTCGCTATGCGCCGGACCTGCTCGTCCTCGCTGGATTTTCGCAGGGCGCCATGCTGTCGCTCGACGTCGCGTTGGCGGCCGAGCCCGCGGTGGACCGCGTGGTCGCCTTGTCGGGCGTGTTATTGGCGGAATCGATCGACGGCCTGCGTGCACCTCGCTCGCAACGACCGTCCGTGTTCATCTCCCACGGTCGTCAGGATCCGGTGCTCCCGTTCAAAGGCGGAGAGAGCGCTAGCCGGTTGCTCGCCAAGCACGGCTTCCCAGTCACCTTTCACCCGTTCGACGGCGGCCACGAGATCCCGCCGGAGGTCGTGGCCGCGTTTGCTAGCTTCGCGTTTGGCGGAAGCTGAGAGGCGAAAGTCCGAGCGTTCACTGCCCGGCGCCGCATGTCGAAGCCCGGTGAGCTCAGCGCCGAGCGCGGCTCACTTGCGACGGCGTCGGCGCACCACGGCAGCCATTCCGAGGGCCGTGAGTGCGCCCAGCGTGAGCGGCAAACCGTGTTCATCGGCTCCGACGAAGCGGCAATTGCAGTGCCCGTGCTCGACCGGGGTCGGGCAGCTCGGACAGGTGGGGCAGTTCTCGGGCGAGAGCGGCTTCTCCTGAGCCGTGATCGTGGTCTGAACGTGAATGGCGGCCTCGCTCGGAATCACCACCTTGTACCAATTGGGAGCCACGAAAACCAAGTTCGCTCCCAAGCCCTCGAGTGCGTGCGAGAAGCCGTAAAGCGCGCCGTCGTGATCGAGGCGATAGCCGAAAGGCACCATCGGCTCGAGTAGCCGATGCGCGGCGCCACGGGTGACCACGGTCTTGCCAGTGTCGATATAGGGGCGGATGCGGTAAGTCGGCCAAACAGCGTCGAGCAGCTGGTTGCGATCCATGGTGAAGGCGGACGAAACCCTGAGGCCGTTCGCGAACTTCTGCGTGGACTGGGCGAGCCGTGCGGCAGGCGAGGGGACGTCCACGGCGGCCGCAGGGGCCACGGCCGCTTTGGCGGCAGCCGGTTTAGCCGGCGCCTTGGCTTGCGCTTTGACGCCTGCAACTTTGCCGAGCGGATTGTCGACGCGCACGCCCGGCTTGGTCGGCACCTGGAACGGTGTTTCGGCGATTTGGCGAGCCAGCGCGAGGTCCTTCGCGTTCAGCCAGAGCGGCTCGCGTCCGTGCGGCGGCAGATTGCGCGTCTCGATGTACAGATACACATCGCGATCCTTCGCCTGTCCGGTCAGGGCCTTCAGACCCTGAATCGAAATCGTCGCGGGAACGCTGGAGGTGGAGAGCCCCTGATAGTCCATGTTTCGATACACGGCCGTGTTTCGGAACTTGAACTTGCTTGCGTCGCGTTCCCCGAGCTCCACCAGCACGCACTGATGCGTGGCGGTCGGGTCGGTCAGCTTGGGACAGTAGGCGTCGGCGCCCTTGTTGCAGTGAAAGTCGATCGTGATGTTGGACGTCGAGGGATCGCCGGCATCGGCCGGGGCACCCACCCAATACCAGCCGTTCGCCGCCGTGAACGGCGAGCCTACCGCGGGCGGCGCGTCAGCTGAAAACACCGCCGTCCCGGCGGGCAGCGTGACATCCTTCCACGGCCCCAGATTGCGGTCGGCGATCGTCGAGCCCCAGTCGGCGATGCGCACGCGAGCTCGCAAATCCCAGGCTGCGATCCCGCCGCTGTTGTCGGCCTTGCGCGCCGTGACCCGGAAGGTGTTCTCGCCCGTTCCGCCGCAGCTCGCGCCTGTGCAGATCTGATTGGTAAGCGTGCCGGGCGATGCCGAGCCCGCCGTGCCCGTCCAAACGCCGACATCCGAGCGATCGAGGGTGACGCCGCTGGTGCAGGCCGTGCCTGGCTCGGTCACGGCGGCCCACTGGCTCGAGCGAAACGGAATGATGGTGTCCGAGATCTTGTCCGTGTCGGCGGCAACTTTGGGGGTGACGTTGCCCAGAATGACGTCGGTGCCGATTGAATTGTGCATCTTCGCGCCCCAAAACATCTTCATGGGGCCAGAGATGTTGAGACCGGTGGGCGAGAGATCCAAGACGAAGGTGATGGCCCAGCGCGGACTTCCGCTCGGCCGATCCCAGCGACCGATGTACTTGAGCCAGCTCGGCACCGCATTCTGCGAAACGCCCCAGTTGGGGTCACCCACCGCCGGATTCGCGTCCGTCGTGCTCCACCAACGCACGGCGCCCGGGTCGGGCGCGGGGGCTGGCGGATCGAGGCGCGTGGGCAATTGTGGATCCTGCGGGTAAGTCGCGGGCACAGTCACCGCGGCGCCGGCAATCGGCAAGATCTCGACGGCGTAGCCGCCGTTACTGCTACCCTGATTGAACGCGAAGTACGCCGCGTCCTGCAAATTGGGCCCATTGTCGTCGACCTGCGCTTGCAGCGACACGTAGAGCAACTTCCCGTCGGCGACGACACGCACCGCTGCATCTTCGGCCCAGCTCGTGAGCCCCCCACTCGGCAGGGCGGTGAGCAACTGGAACGGAGCACCGGACCAGCGCGGATCGTGGAGTTCGGCGCGAAAGAAGCCGTCGCCGTTCATATCGAACCACTCGGGTGCCCCCGCAAGGCCGGGCAGCGTGACTGGGCCGAGCAAGCAATCTTGTGCGGCGGCCGAGCTCGCGATTAGCAGAGCGCAAAGACCTGCCGTAGAAACCCTGAGGAATGGTTGAGCATGCATGCTGGGGCTTTCTCTAACTCGAATTCGAGTCCGCGCTCAATCGGTATCTTTTAGATTCATGTACACTGCGTAGAGCACGCCATTGTTGCCGGTCGTGACTGGGCTCGCTGGAAACGTCGGATACGACTGCCCCGGTGCGCGCTGGCCGACTTGCGCCGCATCGGCATTGGCTTTGATGCTGGTGGCCACGTTGACCATGAATCCAAGCCAATAGGTGGTATTGGCGGCGAGCGCGGCATTTGGCGGATTCGCGTTGGTTTCGCGCGCATCCGTGAAGAGCCCGACCTGCGCAGAAGTGATGGCGACGGGGCTGCCAGTGGGTCCCGTCCCCGAACCGTTGTCGGGGTAAAGCGCGATCACGGCGCTCGCGCCGCTGCCCGTGCCGATAATGCCGAAGGACAAGAGCTGGGCTGGGTGCTGCAGCGCAGGCAGGCGCATCAGATAGAGCGTGCTGGCGGCCACCGAGGAGGTCGTGCTCGTCGCGCTATTGCCGCCCACGGCGTGCAGCGCGGTTTGGCAGGTCGAGTTGCGGCACACCAGGTTGGCCCCGCAATTGGAGGAAATGTTACAGGCGACGCAGCTGCCCGAGCCGTTGCAGAAGCCGCCCGTGCAGGTCGCCGTCGTGCCTTTGTAACTGACACCGCACTTGTTGCCGACGCAGCTCGCCAAGCTGCATTCGGGGACACTGCCGCAATCTGTGGCGACGTTGCATTCGACGCAAGCCCCGCTCCCGTTGCAATGACCGCCCGTGCACGTCTGAGTGGTAGCCTTGTGGCTGACGCCGCAGGCGTTGTTGGTGCAGGTGGCGCTGTCACACTCGGTGCTGCCGCCGCACTGATTCGCGGTGTTGCACTGGACGCAGGCCCCGCCGCCGTTGCAATACCCGCCCGCGCACTGCTGCGTCGCGCTCTTTGGGGTTTGGCCGCACTTGTAGTTGGTGCAAGTTGCCGCGTTGCACTCATTCGACGCAGTGCACTGCGTCGCGTCGGTGCACTCGACGCACTGCCCGTCCGCTCGGCAGTGGCCGCCGTTGCACGCGGCGCCCACACCTCGGAAGGCGAACTCACAGGCGCCGCTGCCGCCGTTGCAGGACGCCGAATAGCAGTCGCTCGGCGGCGTGCACTCGTTGCTTTGGGTACACTCGACGCAGAGCCCGGCGCCCGTGCAATGTGGAGTCGTGCTCAGGCAGGCGTTCGGCGTTTCGACTTGTCCGTCGCTGGAGCAGCTGGCTTGAGTGGCGCCGTCCTTGCAGCGCTTCGTGCCGGCAGGGCACACATCACACTGCAGACTGACCGGATCGCATAGGCCTTTCCCGCAATTTTGGACGAGATCGTAGCCGGAGCGGTCGGTTTTACAGCGCTCGAGCGCATCCCCGTTGCAGCGCAAATCCCCGGCTTTCAAGCAGGCCAACGTCGTGCAGGCGCCAGCGTCGGCGTTGCAGGGGTCCGTGGTACACACCTGCTGCGTTTCGAAGCCGGTCAAGTCTTGCCGACAGCGTTGCAAAGTGCCGCTTTGGCAGAGGTGGTCGTTGGGCAAGCAGACGGCGCAGGCACTGGTCGTGCTCAAGCTGCAATGCTGCGCGCTGAGGCACGCCGTCTGTTGAACGCTCACCAAGTCAGGCCCGCACACACTGCGGTTGACGCCGTCGCAGAACACCTCGCCCGGCTGGCGGCCGACGCAGCTCGCTTCCACTTTCTTGCACGCCCCGGCAGGGGTCGAGCTCGTGTCGCAGAGCTCGCCGTCACTGCACGCGACGAGCGCCCACGCCCCGTGGTCGCAGCGCATGCGGCCTGCCGACGCGTGCCCCGAGCACATGTAAGCGCCGTCCACGGGGCACTCACGTTCAGGCCCAGCGCCGGCTTCGGCCCCAGCGCCCCCAGCGCCGGCTTGCGACGCCGTTCCGCCAGTTTCGTCGGACGCACCGCCTGTGGCTCCGCCCACCCCGGCGTCGGCGCTGCTTCCGCCGCTGGAGTTTCCGCCGTTCGTGTTTCCGCCGCTGATCTGCCCGCCTTGCGCGCTGCCAGCGCTGCCCGCGCTCGACGGATCGTGAGACGCACTGTTGCCGCGACAGACTCCGGCGACGCAGGTCTGGTCAGCGAGACAGCCCCCGGCGCAGTCGTTTCGACACTCGCCGTTCGCACACACGCTGCCGTCCGGGCAAGGCAAGCTCACGCTGCAATGCGCGATGCTCCCCGCGACACAGGCCGTGCCGACCGTGCTCTGCAGGCAGCGCGAGTCGGTATTGCAGTCACGATCCGCCTGGCATGGACGGCTACAAATTCGAAAAATGCAAACATCACCCTGATTCGGGCAGTCGGAGTTCAGGACGCAGCTAGTGTCGCTAGTCTTGACGATGGGCTCCTCGATGCCGGCGATCGTATTGCAGGCGGCGAACGCGGCGATCACTGCGAATCGGTAGGCGCGCACGATGCCCTTCGCTCGCGGAGCCATCACCACACCGCCTTCAGCGCGGTGCCCGCGGGGAGCACCACGAGCTCGGCTCTGGCGCTGGCTTCGTGTCCTTTTGGCGCTCGCGGTGCGGTGAAGAACAAGACGAGCCCGCTGCCGAGTGCCACGCCCCCGATCGCAAAGGCCAGCGTCGAAAT
>JAEUAF010000682.1 GCA_019695485.1 Sorangium sp. | reverse complement strand
CTAGGTAGTACGCGACGCGAATCTGCGAGAATGCGGCGGACAGCGTTTCCGGTCGCAAGAGATCACACGTGCGCCATTCGATCCCGGGTGTTGCATCGTCGCCGCTCGATTGAACGGTATGCGCCAGGGGTCGACGACTGGTCGCCACCACTTTGGCCCCGCGAGCCTCGAACTCTCGAATCAGGGCGCGGCCGACGAAGCCGGTTGCGCCTGTAACCAGCGTCGCTGCGGGATTCGTGGCCTGCATCCCTCGACCGCTTAGCACGTCGAGCGCTCGGCGAGATTCAGGAAGCAAGTGACCCGGCGCATTCCCCACGAGATCGTGCCCAACGCTGACAACCTTTTTTGTCGGGAGACCAGGGCGCGCCGCGAGCTGCTCGGGCAAGCGCAGATGCGGCTGTCGAATCGAACGGCTCAGTTTGGACGGGGGCAGCTCGTTTATGGGGCGCGCAGAGTGTATTCGCGCGAATACGATCAATGCGGGAAGTGGGGTGGTGGTTGGGTGCGATGGAGAGCATGAGTCAGGGCAACACGGGCCCCCGCGTGGCCCCAAGTGCGGAGCTCTTGCTCCAGGGAGAACTCAAGATGAAGTACTTGCCTTGGTTCACGGCGATAATGGTCGCGTGTCAGTCTTTGCTAGCGTGCAGCAGCGACGACTCGGAAACGAGCACTGCTAGTGGTGGCGGTGGGGCGGCGGCCGCTGCCGGCAACAGTGGTCAAATGGGTGGCTCGCCGAGCGGCGGTCGCGGCAGCGGTGGAGCTGCATCTCTTGGCGGTAGCAACGGACAGGCAGGCGGCTCGAGTGGCGGCAACTCTGCTGTCGCGGGCGCTGGCGGGACCAGCAGCGCTGGCGACGGCGGTACGGCTGCAGGCCAGGGGGGAGTTGGCGTCGGTGAAGGCGGCGCGGCCGGCGCCAATGGCATGAACATCGTCGAGACTGCCGTTGCGGCCGGCACCTTTACGAAACTTGCCGCCGCCCTTGCCAGCGCTGGCCTGGTGGACACGCTCCAAGGGCCCGGCCCGTTTACGGTATTCGCTCCCGATGACGCGGCCTTCGCGGCGTTCGAGACCGCGAACCCGGGCGTCCTTTCGGGTCTCAGCAAGGCCGAGCTCACCACGATTTTGACCTATCACGTGGTGTCCGGCGCGCTGGCTGCTCAAGATCTCAGAAACAACGGTGTGCTTAGCACCGTGGCGGGATCGCCCTTGCTGATCGACAAAGCCACGAGCGTGAAACTGAGCGACGGTGTGAAAGCGGACGATGCCACGGTGACGCTGGCCGACGTGAAGGCGTCGAACGGAATCATTCACGTCATCAATTTCGTCATTCTGCCGCCAGCGAAAGACATCGTCGAGACTGCGGTTGCCGCGGGTACCTTCACAGCGCTTGCCGGGGCCCTCACGAGCGCGAACCTCGTCGACACGCTGAAGGGGCCCGGCCCATTTACTGTTTTCGCTCCGACCGATGCGGCCTTCGCTGCGGTCACTCCACCAAGTGGAATCGCACTCGCGAATTTGCTCAAGTACCATGTGGTGGGTGCTGCTGCGGGGTCCGGCGATCTCAGCAATCAGCAGGCATTGACCACCCTCGACAGTGCGACGTCGTCGAAGCTCACGGTGGATCTCTCGAGCGGCGTCAAAATCAAGGACTCGACGAGTGTGGAGGCCGTCGTCGCACCGGCGAACATCCTGGCCAAGAATGGCGTCATTCACGTCGTCGATAAGGTGCTGGTACCGAACTGAACCGCTTAGGGCCGCTTGGAAACTCACCCGCAACGCCACCCCTCGTCGCGGATATTTTCCAGGTTGGCTCGGTGTGGTCGCCGGGCGCGCGTCCTACTCCCCTCCGAACGCGTGCTCGGCGACCGCGCCCCTTTTTCTAAGTCTTAGGTCTAGGATCTGACGACGGTGGCTGCGACCGACTCGATCGCCTCAGTCACTCGACCTATGGCGAGTGCGCGAGGCGCACCGGCGCGAGATCGAGCTTTCCGTCGCCGTCCAGATCGCGATAGAGCGCAACGCCCAAGGGCAGGTTACTCTCGAAGCGTGCAAGTAGTGACGGATTCTGAGCGGCGGACACGATGATGCTGCCATTTTCGGGCGTGGCGGACGCGAAGTCGAGTCCGGAGAGCCAAGCGGCGAAGTCGAACGCGATCAACACGTTGGGGGAATCTTCTGTCACCGAGAAGCTGCCGGCATCCGCGCTCAGGTGCACGGTGGGAGTGGCGCTGCTCAGAATGCTGAAGGGCGTCCCGTCAGCGAGCGCGCCACGCACGAAGAGTGAATGATCGACGAGCTCGACAGGTTGGTCTGCGTTGGCGGCCGTGGCTTGCACGAACGGGAGGTCGAGCTCGCAATACGTGGCGCCGGTTAGCTGGAAGCGCGTCACATTGTGTTTTCCCGCAGCGTGATCGCCAACGCCCAGAGCGGGCACGCTCACGGCGATCGGCTGCGAAGCGCCACAACTCCCTGCCACCACCAGAGCTACGGCGTCGAGATCCAGCCAGGCATTGGACACCACTTGGTCCGCGTTCGATGCCGGCAAACCAACTTGGGCTGGTTCGCTCGAAAATGCGGTGTAGCCGAGCGCGGCCTCGAACGACGGGTTGCCGGTTTCGGTACCACTCGAGCAGGCGCACATCGTGAGCGTGCCCCACGCTACCAGGCCAAGCGTCAATGAACGTCGCAACACGGATTCGAGCCTAGGCGCCCTCGCCCCCCAAGTCACCGGCCCCCTCCGCGTTTTCTGGCACGGCTCAGCGGGAAGAGCTGAAAATTGATCTGAACGACTTGCTCCGGCTCACTCTCCAGCGCGGAGAGCTCCAAGAGCTCACGTCGGACCCGCTGCAGCCGCTCCTTGAACGCGCGCAGCCCGCCCCGACCTAGGCACAGCGTGAGCGAGGAAATGTCGCGATCCTGAGCGGCAACCAGGTCGATCGACTCGATCGCGCGTTGAGTCATCGCGCGATGGAAGGCCGCGATGTGGAGCCCTCGCGTCTCCGGCCCAGTCGAGAGCAGCACGTCCGCTTGCACTAGGCGCCCCTGTTCGTTCTTCAACAGGAGACCGAGTGCTACGAGCGTTTCGAGGGCGCGTTGCGCTTGAAGTGGCGTGATGCTGGGCACCAACTGATCCGCGATCCATTCGGGATCGTCTTTGAAGTCGCGAGCCGCGGCGAGCTCTCGGATCGCGGGAATGTACCAATCGCTGAAGTAAGCGGCGTGCGCGATCTCGAGCTTGTGGGCCTGGCGGTATTTCTGAAAGCTCGTGAGCTTGCCGTAGTGGAGCGCGCGCTCGGCGGATGTCTTGGCTTGGTTGAAGGCGACCAGGTGCACGAAGTAGCGGCTCGCGTCGGAGTCGAGTCCGCACGCTTGGGCAAAGCGCTCGGCCATTTTCGCGCTCAGGCTGCGCTGGCCCTCGATGACGAGCTTCAAGTAGTTGGGCGAGGAAACCCCGGCGCGTCGCGAGAACGAGCGATACGAGAACCCGACGCTCTTCGCCTTCCGCGCCGCATAGAAGTCGCGCAGATACGCCCGATAGTCGAGGTAGCCGTAGACGTCGCTTGGGCTCTCCATCACACCGCCGGACCTTAGCGCGCGTGCACGTTTGGCGCAGAAGTTCCCGTATTCCGAGGGATACACGGGCATCGCTGACGGTGACTGCGGCGCCATCGAGCGCCTCAGCGCGCCACGGAGTCGCCTAGTCCCGGAACCACCATGACCGGGGCTTTGTGCCCCCGGCCAAGGCCGATCACCTGTAGTCTTGGGTCAGGAGCGCCGCCTGACCGCAAGCCCGGAGTACTTGGATCCAACGCTGAGTCCGGAGCGCCGTACTCAGCTGCTACTCGCGCAAATGACGCTCGACGAGCAGATCGGGCAGATGTGTCAGTACGTCGGTGAGCCGTCGACGACGCCGGCGGGCAACATCGACGAGCTGACCAATTACAAGCTCGCGCTGGCCGACAAGGCCGAGCTCATTCGAAGCGGTCTGGTCGGCTCGTTTCTGAAGGTCCCGGGGGCGCGCGAAGCCAGCTATCTGCAGGAGCTCGCCTTGAGCTCTCGCCTCAAGATCCCGCTGCTCATCGCTACCGACGCCATCCACGGTCACGGCATGGACGTCGCTGCGGCTACGATTTTCCCGTCCCCAATCGGCATGGCCTCGAGCTTCGATCCCGCGCTTCTCGAGCGCGTGGCGGCTTGCACCGCGCTCGAGCTTCGTGCGACCGGCTTCCACTGGGCGTTCTCCCCGAATTTGGACGTCGTGCGCGACCCACGTTGGGGGCGAACCGGCGAGACCTTCGGGGAAGATCCGTACCTGGTGGGAGCGCTCGGCGCGAGCATGGTGCGCGGCTACCAGGGGACGGACTGGTCAACCAGCAGCGTGCTCGCCTGTGGCAAGCATCTGGTGGCTGGCGGCGCCCCCGAAAACGGGCTGAACGGCGCACCTGCCGAGCTCTCGGAACGCACGCTGCACGAGTTCTTTTTGCCGCCGTTCGCGCGCGCCGTCGAAGCCCAGTTGGCCACGCTGATGCCTGCGCACAACGAGGTGAATGGCGTCCCGTGCCACGCCGACGAGCGCCTGTTGAACGATCTGCTTCGCGAGCGCTGGGGGTTCACCGGCTTCGTGGTGAGCGACTGGAACGACGTCGAGCGTCTCTACAGTGTGCATCGCGTCGCCGAGAGCCCGAAGCATGCCGCCCTGCGCGCCGTGTGTGCTGGCGTCGACATGCACATGCACGGTGGCGGGTTCTTCGAGCATGTCAAAGCACTGGTCGAGGAGGGCGCGCTCCCCCGCGCGCGCATCGAGCAAGCGGTGGGCCGCATCTTGCTAGCCAAATTTCGGCTCGGCCTCTTCGAACAGCGCAGCAGCGATCCGCTTCAAATAGAACGAACTGTGTTGCACCCGGATCACCGGAGTCTGGCCCTCGAGGTGAGCCGCCGCTCGCTGGTTCTGCTGAAGAACGAAGGGGCCACGCTACCTCTTTCCAAGCAAGCGAGGATCATGGTGACGGGCCCCAATGCAGCGGATCAGAGTGTGTTGGGCGATTGGTGTCGCCTGCAACCCCCCGCGAACGTCGTCAGCATTTTGGAGGGAATTCGGAAGCATAGCGGTGCAACGGCCAACGTCACTTACGTCCCCTGCGGGTCCATCGCCGAGATCTCGGATCAGGCGATTCGCGACGCCAGCGACGCAGCGCAGCGAGCCGACCTCGTCATCGCTGTGCTGGGCGAAAATTCGATCCGCGAAAATCCGGCGCGAACCAGCGGAGAGAATCTGGACCGCGCGTCGCTGGATCTGCCGGGGCGCCAGCTCGAGCTCGCGCAGGCGCTCGTTGCGACTGGCAAACCACTGGTCGTCGTGCTGGTCAATGGCGCGCCGATCTGCTCGACGTGGCTGGTAGAGCATGCTGCCGCCATACTCGAGGCGTGGGAGCCCGGCATGCAGGGTGGTAGCGCGGTGGGCGAGGTGCTGTTCGGTGATCAGAACCCGTCAGGCAAACTGCCGCTCACGTTTCCGCGCTCGGTCGGTCACCTCAAGAGCTACTACAACCACAAGCCTTCGGCGTACCATCGCGGTCGCTTCCACGCGAGCGCGAGTACCGCGCTTTTTCCCTTCGGTCACGGCCTCAACTACACGACCTTCGAGTATCGCGCCGTGCGCTGCCAAGCTCGCCTCCGGCGCGGCGAAGCGCTAAAGGTCGACGTCGAGCTCGCGAACAGCGGGGCGCGCGCGGGTGAGGAAGTCGTGCTGCTCTACCTTCAGGATTTATGCGCCTCGCTCACTCGCCCCGTGAAAGAGCTCAAGGCATTCCGCAGAGTATTCCTAGAGCCCGGAGTCGCAAAAACCCTGCGCTTCGAGCTGCCCCCCGAGGCGCTCGCCTTTCTTGACCGCGACCTGACACCAACCCTCGAGAGCGGGGAATTTCGCCTGATCGCGGGCAACGACGCGGCATCCTGCACGTTCTGGCTCGAGTGAGGCGCTGCGCGAGTAACGCACAGCATCCAGGGGCGAGACGACGGCCGCGGCGCAGTATGAGCGCTGCGGCCGTTTTTCTTTAGCCGTGGCTCGTGTGATGCGAGCCGCTCTGGTTGTGAGCATGGCTTTCGGCGCGCCCCGGCAGCTCGTTCACGACCTGCTGCACCGTCTCACTTGCGCTCTGGCCGAGTTTCTCTACTTGGCGGCCGATTCGCTTTCGGGTTTCGGTCCCGGCCTCGGGTGCAAACAAGAGGGCCACGCCGGCCCCTACCGCTGCACCAGCCGCGACCAGCCCCACTGCGGACAGAGTGTTCCCGCGCCGCCGCTGAAGGCCGAACAGGTGGAATACGTCGTCCGCCTCGAGCTCGGTGATGCGTTGCACGAAGCGACTCGAAGCGAGTGCCATGCCGAGCGAAAACAGCGTCTTCTTGGCGTTCATAACTTCTTCTCCTTTGGGATTCGAGACTACGTGGGCATGCGTCGCCCAAAGATTACGGAAAGCACAGCCAACACCACGAACACGAAGAACAGAATCTTCGCCATGCCAGCGGCGCCCGCTGCGATCCCTCCGAACCCGAATAGGGCCGCGATCAGCGCGAACACGAATAGAACGATCGACCAGTACAACATGTGGGCCTCCGCCTTGTTGAGGGCGACTCCGGACACTCGAAAAGGCTCGAGTCCGAGTCCACCCCCGTCAGAGCGAGAAGCATGCCACCCGACGCGAGCCCACCGTTTGCGCTGGATGCTTGCGTTGGCGCGCCGTTCGGGCGGCCATTTGCCTTGGAGTGTACGGCGAGTCGGGCTGCAGCGGCGGCGCGGAGTGCCTCAGTGTGGCGCTCGCGCGCGTCCGCGTCAGCTTAGGCACCTACGCTGGCCAGATTTTGCGACCGCCGCCGGCCGGCGTCACGCGATCGATGGCGCTCCTGTCGTTGGCGTCCAGGGGAATGGCGGTCAGGGCCGCGAGGTTCGCGCGAACTTGATCGGGCGTCTTCACGCCTGGGATCACGCTGGTTACCGCCGGATGAAGCAGCGTGAATTGGAGTGCGGCTTCTGCCAGTGTGCGACCGCTACGCCCGAGGCAGGCGAGCTCGCCCACCTTTTTGAGATCTTGCTTGAAGATGGCGTTCTGCTCGGGATCGCTCAGCCACTTCTGTCGAAAATCTCCCGCTGGGAAGCTCGAGTCTTCTTTGAACTTGCCGCTCAGGATCCCCATAGCGAGCGCGCCACGCACGATCACTCCGATCCCTTGCGCCTGGCAGTAACCAAGGATCTCCGCTTCGGCGGTGCGATTCAAAATGCTGTAATCGATCTGCAAGCTGGCGCAGCCGCCGTCGTGGTTGAAGGCTTTCAGATATTCGAAGTCACTGGTGCTGACCCCATAAGCGCGAACTTTGCCGGCCCGCTTGAGGCGCTGAAAGCCCTCTATAAAGATCTCCATCGTGGGATCACGAAAGCTGATGTGGGACTGGATTAGGTCGACATAGTCCGTATTCAGGCGTTGCAGGTTCGATTCGACGCCCGCGACGAGTGTATCGACATCGGTATAGGCCGTGCGGCGCTGCGCCCCGTCGAAGCCACGCCAGCCGATTTTCGTCGCCACGATGAAGCGTTCCCGACGGCCTTGCATCGCGCGCCCCAAGAGCTCCTCGCTGTGACCGTCGCCGTACACGTCGGCGGTGTCGAAGAAGTTGACCCCGAGCTCGAGCCCCAGATCGATTGCGCTGAGCGCCGCTCGATCATCGGTCGGACCCCACTCGCTGCCGCCCGCAGCCCATAGGCCGAGCCCGAGCTCCGTCAACGCGATTCCAGATTTTCCGAGCGTACGAGTTTTGAGTGCCATGATCATGCTCCGACTATGCTTCGTGCAGCCGCGCCTGCGCGCGGCCCGACGCAACGTAGCAGCTTCCGCCCGGCGTGCAGCGGCGGAGTCCGCTCGGCTCCCGGCCGCGTCGATGACGGTGTCGAGGCAGAAACCGCAAGCTCGAATTTCGCTCAGCGGCCGAGCAGAACTTGCGAGAACGTGAGCGCCGCTGCGCGGTTATCAGGACCGCGCGCGTCTAGGCCCAACACGCGCAAACCGCGCGCTCGCCGGCGAACCAGCGCTCGGCGTCCGAGCTCGTCGGCGGCGGGCGCCAGCATCGGCGACTTGACCGCGGACCGCTCGTTACTCGCAGCCGCCGGTCTTTGTGGGCCCGAGGTCAGCCCATTGGATGCGGCCGTCGGCGACGCCCCAACGCTCGTTCGTATAGCTTTCGATGTCGATCAGCTGGTCCGCGTCGCCTTGGTTCTGCGTGCAGCAACCGCCGCAGTCGCTGTCGCCACACGTATCGAGCACCGTCACGACCAGGACTTTCGACCCTTTGCGAAGACACAAGTCGTGGAGCTCGAGTGAATTGAAGTCCGGAAATGCGGCAACGATGTTGTGAGACGAAACCCACTGCTCCGACTTCTGCGCGTTGCACGCGGCGAACTGACCCGCCCACATACAGCCGTTGAATTGAATGCATTCGGCGCTGCCCGGGTCGGGATACGACGTGTAATTGGTCTTGTTCGCGGTCCTCCAGACCAAATTCGCAGCGTCGCAAATGGCGGTCGTAGCGCCGCCAGTCGACGACGCCCCGCCGCTCGCTTTACCGGGGCTGCCGCCCGCCTGAGCGCCTGCAAGCGAGACTCCTCCACCTGCCGTCGCTGCACCGCCCATTGCCGCACCGCCCATTGCCGCACCGCCCATTGCTGAGCCGCCTGTCGCTGCAGCGCCCATTGCCGCACCGCCCGGCGTCGGGCCCCCCGAACTGCAGCTCGACACCAGCGCTGCCGCGAGTAGCGTGCATCCGCCGAGTACAGAGACGTCCGACAGCGCGCGTCCGGCGAGGCTCATTCTCCCAGTGTGCCTCCAGTGCGGGCGCCGAAAAAGGGTGCTCATGTGCGACTGTCTCGCACTCTGTGAAGAGCGGAGGTTCGGCCGTTGTCGAGCTACCCCCTCGACCTTTGCAGCACGAGATCTGCCTCCTGGTAGTGGCTGAGAATGGCATCGCGCCACGCGGGGTCGGGCCCAAGTGGGCGATGGCTGCGCGTCAGGTCCGAGGTCCAGACGCATCCGAGAACGTTGCAGAGCAGCAAGATCTCTCGGTCGTCGTCAGATGCCGTCCAGACATCGAGATCTCCTTGGCAGTGTGGGCAAGAATCCGACGGGACGCGGTACACGGCGAGCGTCCATGCGATGTCCGCAACACGATCAACGGCCAGCATTGGATCTGCTGGCGGCTCGCTTTGTGCGAGGCGCTTTGCAACTTCAACCGCCCGCCGCGAGGTCGGCAACCGTTCCAGTGGAGTGTGCAGGAGGCGCTGGAACGCACGCGTGCGAGCGACCGCTTCCGCAACGGGCGATGCGATTCGAATGAAGCTGCTGAGCAGCCAGAACCTCACGATGGCCGCAGTATCGCCATCCTCAGCCGCAGCGAAACCAAGGCTGAGTTCGTCCCATGATCGGCGGATGCGCAAGCTCATCTGCATGGCGTCGGTCCGGTCAGGATGGCACGACTGGCTCGAGTTCTGGTGCTCGACGGGTGTCGGGGCGCGCCTCCTCGCGTTCAATCGATTCGGAAGCTGTAGGGGGTGCTGAACCGATCGGGCCGTTTGCCGCTGAAGAATGCGCCGCCGGTGCCGCTCGCGGGTGCGAACGAGAAGAAGTAACGGCCCGCCGTGGTCACATCGAGGGTGCTGCTGAAGGTGGCGCCAGCATTGGGCGCATTGGCGCTCGCAAGATCCACGCCGCTCGAACTGACGAAGTGGAGGAGCAGCTTCACGTCCTCCGGCACTTGGCTCAGCGCGAAGGTATGTTCTC
>JAEUAF010000605.1 GCA_019695485.1 Sorangium sp. | reverse complement strand
ATTCGGATCACATTCCCGTGGTCGCCCGCTTCGAGGTCGCGCGCACCTGGCCCGCCTTCGAGCCGCCTCTGCCTGGCGGCTGAGCCTCGGCGCCCACACGCTCAAGCGCCAGCCCTAGAACTGATAGGCGAGGCCAGCGGCCAAGTGCAGGCGACGATTGTAGTAGCGCAGCTCCGCCCAGCTGAGCTGCGCCTCCGCGCGCAGCGCAAGATGGTACGGGAGCTCGATACTGACACCCGCCGGCACGCCGACCGTCCAGGTGGAGCCCAGGGTACCAATGCGAGGCGCGGTATACAGCCAATTCTGGCCGAATGTGCGCAGGCCGAAGCCCAGCGAGCCCGCCGCCCACGCGAAGCCTAGCTCCGCTTCGGGCCCGAACGCGACTCGGGAGGTGCGCAGCGCGTTCCAGCGCGCGGCGGCACCCCCTGCGGCCGAGCGCTGATCGAAGGCCGCAATCGCGGAGAGTGAGAGCCAGCGCGCCGCCTCGGTCGTAAACCAGAGCTGACCGGTCAGTTGTGCGCTCTCTTGAACGTAGGGGCGCGACCCGAGCGACGCCGCTCCCGCGCCGACCTCGTAGCTCCGCCCCTCTTCCAGACCCGACGGCGGACGCAAACTTGCGACCGGGGCGCACGCAGGCACGCAGAGCGACCAGCCAGCGACGCAGAGGAGCACGACCCGTCGCACGCTATCTGTCATGGCAATTCTCCTCTAGAAGCGAAGGCCGCTCGAGAACGTGACGCGCTCTTCCAAGCGATCGTTCGCGAACGGGCGCATCTCGCTGTGATGTCGAGAGCGGTTGTAGTCGAAGCCGAACTGGAAGAGCGCAGCCGGCAGGCCAGCGCGCACCCACAGATCGAGCTCCTTCAGCGATTCCCTGGCGAGCACATCGTGGACCGTGTCCGATTGGAAGCGGTCACCGCCTTGGACAGACCAATACAGGCCGAGGCCTTGGCGCGCGCCGAGCGAAAGTCCCCCGTAAGAAAGCGCCACTTCTGCGCGCCCGGATGCTCCCTGCACGAATTGGTAGCCTTGCTCTTGAAGAACCGACTTGGTCCCGAGCTTACCAAAAGCGGCGACATAGTGCGGGTAAGCCAGCGAGCGCACCGCACCAAAGTCATAGTGAACGTCGGCTCCGAGACCCAGAAAAAGGCCGCGCCAAGCGAACCAAGATTGTGCTCGGGGACCGAGCAGGTGAACGAAGGAGTACTGATCGGTATCCCCCGCGGGCTGCGTATCCTTGTACCGATACGCCATGCTGGCGCCGATCATGGCTGCGTGCCCGCCGACGCCCGCAGGCGAAGCTGCGAAGTCCTGGGTGTAGTAGCCGAGCAGCGTCGTTTCGAAGTACGCATCGGCGTCAAGGTCGCGATTACCCACCGCGTAGTGCAAGCGCATGCGACTGAAGTCAGCCTGGTGGAACGCCTTGTCGAAACGTCCGGCGCGCAGGTGCCCGGGCAGCGTGACGATCTCGCCTTCCAGCGCGAGGCGCTCGGAGAGCAGCGAAGGCCCAGCGTCGGCGCGCACGAGTCCAACGCCTTGCAACACCTGAAACTTGTGAAAGTACGCCGCGCTGAGCCCGAGGTTGTCTCTCGCGCCCTGCGCGCTCCTGGGCGACTCGTGCGGCGCACCGTGGATCTTGCTCGGCAGCCCCAGGCTGAACTCGGCGACCTCTTGAACGGCGTCGTGCTCCCCCGTCCCACTATTCAAGTACTCAGCAAGTTTGTAGACGAACTCACCGCCCGCTACACCGGCGGTGGGCGTCACGATCAAGTCGTTGTAACTCACCTTCTCGAGCCACTCGAGCAAGAACTCGAACACCGCCGACGAGCCGGCTGAATAGGCGAACGCCTCGAAGGGTGATAGGCCGCACTCGCGCGCCAGGAGGTAGTAGGCGGACCCTGCCGTGGGGTGCAGGGCTTGATTGGTCTTGAACTGGTTATTGTCGAACGCCGCCGCCAGGTACTGGAGGCGCGTGGCGGCGTCTGGAAAGTCCCAATCGACCTTGTTGAGCTGCGGTCGAATCCAGTAGTACGCCGTGCCGGCCGCGAGCAGACTGATGTCTTCTGCCACGGCTAGCCAGTAGTGAGGGAAGCGCTGGTGCGCGCCAAACCAGGCTTCGTAAGTCGGGTTGAAGAGCCGCAGCCGCTGGTCGGCGTCAATGAAACAGCCCTTGCAGAGCGACGCAGCCGCTCTCCCGTCGGGGATCGGCTCGCTTTGCCGCGGAGCAGCTGCTGCCGGGCGCGCGATGAATGCGCCTAGCACGAGGCTGCAAAGTGTAACGACGAACCTTGCTTTGCGGACCAGGGCCCGACAACGGGCTGGTTCTGCGGGGCGAAGGGGCGTTTCCATGCGGCCTGCGAGAAGTGTTTCAACTTCCATTGAGCAAAAGCCGTTCCACTCGGCTGAGCCCAACACTGACCCCTTCGCGTGCCCAAGCTCGCGACACCGCGCGCACTAATTGCGATCGAATCGCGAGCAGCGCAGTCACTGCGTGCTTGGGAGGTGCTATCCTCGCTGGACGCACTGGAATGCTCCTTGCAGTCCGTGAAAGCAATGGCTTCCCCTCGCCCTCGCCGCAGTTCGCGCGCTGCGCCCGATCAGTCGGGCCTTGCGGGGCACGGACTCGCGCCGGCAGCGCGTTCCGCGTTGGCCGCGCTGGGCGTCGACGATCGTCGCGTGTTGGCCGCCGTGCGCGCGATCCCCAGAGCACCATTCGGGTTGGACGAACGCCTTTGCTTCGATGATCCGCTGGCACAGAGGGCGCCAGAACAGGAACATCGCGCGTCCGGTGCGCTCGCTGCGCTCATGGTTCAGTCCTTGAGGCTCAGTGGAACCGGCAAGGTGCTGGACGTGGGAACGGGCTCGGGATACCGCGCCGCCCTGCTCAGCCGACTCGCAACGGAGGTCTACTCGGTCGAGCAGAACGGCGAGCTCGCGAACATCGCACGCCGGCGAATGCACGATCTCGGCTTCCACAACGTTCGCGTGCTGGAAGGCGACGGAAGCAAGGGGCTGCCGGTCGCCGCGCCGTACGACGCCATCGCGGTCGGCGCCGCAGCCTACGATGTGCCGACCGAATTCGTCGATCAGCTCGCCGACGGTGGGCGGCTAATCATGCCGCTGGGCGACGCCCACTCTCAGCTGCTGGTCTGCTTTCACAAGTGCCAGCAAGCGCTCGAATCGACGGCCGTCACTTGGTGCACGCTCGCCCGGCTCCTCTCGGAAACACCACCCCCCCCGAGTCGCCGCCCCTGGACGCGCGAATCCGAGCGCGACGACGCCGCGAAGCACTGACGCCATCGGGCCCGAGCGCACGTGGCGAGAGGCAGCGGTGGGGCAAACGTGCTCACCATGCGCTTCCTCACGCCGCGCGATTTCATTAGAGTGGTCACAGGCGGTCTCCAGCTCGCTGTTGCGTCTTGCTTGACGTCCACTTGACGTCCAACGCACGGGCCAGC
>JAEUAF010000549.1 GCA_019695485.1 Sorangium sp. | reverse complement strand
ACTCTGCTCGAGTAGCGGGCAGGCGGCAGCGAAATCACCGGCGTCCATGCGCGCCGTGCCGAGCTCGAAGAGGCGCTCCGCTTCCTGGACACGCGCCGCCGTCGGCGTGGGCGCGTCAGCTCGAGCTTGGGACGCCGTCGTGAGCTCGCAAGCGACGGAGATCGCGAGCAGGAGGCAACCGACTCGAATTGCCCTGTCACCGTCTTTCAGCGCTTCCAAGTGGGACTCCGGGCGTCACGCTCTGCGCGCACTTTCTTGGCGGCGGACGCACTCGTGGCGAGCGGGGGCACCGCGACGCTCTTCGGCGGTCGCGTCGCTGTGGCTAGCGCTTTGCTGGGTTCGGGCGACGAAAGCGCTGTGGCGGGGGCCGGAACCGGCGTCACCTCTGGCCCCGACGATGAAGACATCGGCAATGCCGAAGCGCTGGCTTGCGCGACGCCGCTCGACGAATCGCCCCCCGTAAAGCCGGAAGGCAGTGCGGCCGAAACCTCGCGTTGCAACGGCAGCCGTCCGAGGACGCCGAGGCCGGTGACCAGTGTCGCCACCAAAACCAAAAGCGCCAACAACCCCAATAGCAGCGGTCGATGCCGACTTCCCGCTGCGGCCGCGGTGCGCACCCAACTCGGCTGCGCGAGGCTCAGGGTTCGTGGCGCGCGGGCGCTCTCATTCGTCGCGGAGAGCCCAGCAGTGCTCGTGGAAAGCGGGGGAGGGAGCGCGAGTTCCGCGGACGCTCCCGCAAATTCATGCAACGCCTTCGCAAGTTCCATCACTGTATCGAAACGCTGATCGCGGTTCTTCTCGAGGCACCTCAACACGATGCCCTCGAGGCTCGCTGCAATGTCGGGGAGATGGGAGCGCGGTGGCACGGGCGGCTCCTGAGTGACGCGGATGCAAACCTCCGGGAAAGTAGTCGCTGGAAACGGTAGCTTGCCGGTCAGACACTCGTAGAGCACCACACCGAGCGACCAAATGTCGGTGCGGAGGTCGACCCGACTGGGTGCCTGCATTTGCTCCGGCGACATGTAGCTCGGCGAGCCAATGAAGCTGTCGGTCAGGGTCACGCCGTCGTCGCTCGCGCGTGTCTCGGTCAGCTTGGAGATGCCAAAGTCGAGCACCTTGATGCGCAGGCGCCCGTCAGCGCGAAAGACGCAAAATAGGTTCGACGGTTTGAGGTCGCGGTGAATGATGCCGCGGTCATGCGCCTCGGCAATCGCCTCGCAGGTTTGCAGCAAGACGTCGACAGCGGTAGCGGTCGGCAGGCGTCCTCGTTCGCGAAGGAGGCGACCGAGGTCACGCCCCTCGAGATACTCCATGACGATGTAGGGCAGGCCGTTCGTGTGCGTCCCGACGTCGAAGACCCGCGCGGCGTGCTCACTCTTGAGCTTCGCCGCGGCGCGCGCCTCGCGCTGAAAGCGACCGATCGCGGTCGAGTCGAGCAGCCCGTCGCGCGACAAGAACTTGAGCGCAACATGCGCGTCGAGCCCGGTGTGGCGTGCCGCGAACACGACCCCCATTCCGCCCACGCCGACGACAGCGTCGATCACATACTTCTCGCCGACCACATCGCCGACTTGAATGCCGAGGCTCGCTACGCCGTTCACACCTGGACTCATGATCCGAGCGGCCCGAGGGGCGGTGCCGTGGGGCAATCTTAGTCGATGGACGGGCGAAAGCCGACCCGCGCGGGCTGTCGGTGCTGCGCTCCGGCGATTCCCGTCGGTTCGATACCGGCCTGGCCTTACTATTGAGCGGAAGCAGTCGGCATCGGCGCTGCAGCGCTGCTGGCGCTCACGGACGGTGCCGCGGTGTTAGTGCTCTGCCAGCCGCTCCACATCAAGAAGCCCCCCAAGCCGAACACGACCAAGATGATGGTTGCGCTCATCAAGTAGAGACTGGCGCGGCTTTGGTTCGCGCGCTCGGGGTGTTCGGGGGAGGGAGCGATAGCGTCGCCGGTGTCGGGATCCATGAGAACGCCGCGAGCCTACCACGCGAAACGGCTCGCGGCCTCCGCTGCCGGCGAAGCCTCGCGCCAGGCTTTCGGTGACCCCCGCGCTCCCTCGCCTGTGACGCCCGTCAGCTCAGTGCGTCGGCGCTGAGCCGCCCTGCGCTGGGCGCCTTGGCGCGACGCCGCGGACGCTTCTCGAGCAGGCTGAGCGCGGCTGGCAGCGCTAGCAAAGCGCTAGCAAGGCACACGATCTCCCCCACGATTGCGTAGCGACCGAAGGATTGCAGCGCGCGATTGTCGGCGAACATCAGCGCGCCGTACCCCAAAATCGTGGTCAAGCTGCAGAGTGCGACGGCGCCGCCAACTGACTCGCCCGCGCGCGCCACACTGCCCTCGATGCGGGTGCGCTCATAGACATTGATGGCATATTCGACGCCGATCCCGAACGTCAACGGCAGCGCGACGAAGTTCAGAAAATTGAGGCGTAGGTTGCCGAGCGCTGCAAAGCCCAGCATCAGCGTGACACCGAGTAGCAGTGAGCCTACGACCAGCGAAAGCGCCTTGAGTCGCCGCGTCAGGAGCGCGCTCACCAGCACCACCGCCAAGAAGGCGAGTAGAGTCGCGCGCGGACCATCTTGTTCCATGGAGCGGATCATTTCAGCGAACACGGTGGCGCGACCCGCGTTGGGAAGGGGCGTGCCGTCGTGACGCGTGAGCTTTTTCAGGATTTCGGAAATCTGGAGCAGGTTTTGCCCGCGGCTCTGCGAGATTTTGCGGTTGAGGCTGATGTAGACCGGCGTGCCCACGCGACCATTGCTCTCCGTAAATTGCTGAAGGAGCGCAGGCGGCAGGTCCGAGATCAGCGGTGCGCGCAGATCGTCCGGAGGGCGTAGCTCATTGAGTTCGTCGCGGTCGTCGCGCGCCGCGTGACGGAGCAAGACATCGACGTGGGCCCGAATGCGCGCCAGGGCCTGGAGCTTGTCGCGCACGACCTCCGGCTCGCCACCGAGCCGGTCGTAGATGGTCTCCACTTTCTCGATGAACTTGCCGGACGTGAGCTCGCGGTCGACGAGCCAAGCACGCTCAGCGAGGCGCGGCGCATCGCTGATGTCGTCGACGAGCACGAGCACCGGAGCCCCGCGCGTGCCGAAGACGCGGTCCGCGAGCGAGCTGTAGTGACTTGCGCCGCTCTTGGCGCTCGATTCGCTGCGCAGTCGCGAGAAGTCGTATTCCCAGGGGTCGCGCAAATAGCGGGCGATTGGCCACAGGGTCGCCGCCGCCAGCGCAACGCTCACGAGCAGGGTCGCCCGCGGGCGTTCGGTTGCGAGGCGGGTCAGGCGCGCCGGCAGCGAGACGCCTCGAGCCGTTCGCGGCGCTCGCGCGTCCTCGCCAAGCCCCTTGCCCCAGCGGCCGTCGAAGGCACCGATGCACGCTGGCAGAACGGCGAACGTGGCAAGCCAGCAGAGCACCATGCCCACCCCGCCGATCAGCCCAAACTCACTGAAGCCTCGGAAGCTCGTGGCGAGCAGCGAGGCGTAGGAAAGGCTTGCCGCGAGCGCCGCCAGCCAGGTCGCGCGTCGCGAGCTCAGCGCAGCATCAACCAACGCAGCTTCGCGGGGCACGCCGGCGCGGCGCTGCTCCACATAGCGCGACAGGTAGATGATTGCGTAGTTGATGCCATTGCCAACGATGATCGAGCCTAGAAAGCTAGTTGCGGCGTTGAGTCGGCCGAAAGCCAGCGCGGCCACGGCAAAGGCCAAGCTGGTTCCCAGCGTGACCGCGCTGCCGATGTAGAGCAGGGCCGCGAGGGAACGGAAGAACCAGATGATCGAGCCGAAAACCAGGAGCACTGCTGCCGCCGAAACGATCCCGATATCGTCGAGCAGCGCTTCGCGCTCTGCAATCGCCGTAGGGATGTCGCCGCCGAAGCCGACGTCGAGCCCGCCCCCGAGCTCCCCGGCTACTTCAACGGCGGCGTCGGAGGTTCGCTTCAGGAGTTGGTCGCTGGCGACTTCTCCCATCCCCGCGCGACGCGCTTTGACGACCAACGCGAAGACGGCGCCGTCCTCCGAGCGGTAGTATCCGTCGGGGAAGCGATCTGCGGCTTTCACGCGGGCTTCGATTTCCGCGCGCACGCGCTTGAGGCCGCTCGCGTCGGCGGAGGCGCCCGGCGCGGGTGCGCTGCCTTTCTCTTGCGGCGAGGGGCGAGCATCGCTGCAGTCTTCGCCGAGATCGATGTAGCCGGGGGACTGCTTTTCGCGGGCGAGTTCGAGCTCGCATTCGGCGCGAGCGAGCTCCGCCGAACTCAGGAACAACCAGCGGAAGCGCTCGAAATAGGCGCGGATTGCGCGCGGGCCCGCATCGATGCCGCTCGCCAGGCCGACGGGCAAGCTCTCCAGCCGCTTTTGCAAATGGTCGATGAACGCGCGGTTCTTTTCGCGATCGGAGGATTGGACCAGCACGACCAACGTCGAATCGCCCCCGCCTTTGCGCGCCAGCGCTTCGCGGAAGCGTTGGGCCGGCGCGCTGCTCGTCGGCAAGAGCTCCACGAAGTCGCCCTGAATGCGCAGGCGACTCGCGATCAGCAGCGCGCCACACAGAACCAAGAGCGCTGTGGCGAGCACTCGAAAGCTTTTGGCGAAGGCCCGCCGCGTGTAGCGCTCAATCAGAGTGTCCCAAGAGCTTGCGAGCATGGCGGTTTTACC
>JAEUAF010000393.1 GCA_019695485.1 Sorangium sp. | reverse complement strand
GCGGCCCTACTCGATCCTCCTCGCTTTTTGGCCGGCCGAGTGGCCCGTGAGGGCGTCTTCTTGGCCGAGCGGGAGGTCTTCTTCGGCGGCTTTTGCTTCTTTCGAGCGGACATCGACGACAACAGCGATCGGCGGGCCCTCAGATAACCCTGCCATATGCGTTTGGGCTTGACAGCCGCACGGAGCGGCCGTCGCTGGCGCCACCGCCTCGGCGCAACGTAGTCGTCCCCGCCGCACTACGTCAAGACGAGTGTGAAGCACTGCATCGCTTTGCACGCACTTTTCGCTTCACCCGGCCGCGCCAAAGTAGTCTGGGAAAATTTCGCTATTTTCGAGCAGCATGGGGCGCTGCGTGAGGATTTCCACGCCAGATTCGGTCACGAGCACCGTGTGTTCGAACTGTGCCGACAGGGAACCGTCTGCGGTGACGGCGGTCCATTCGTCGTCCAGAAGTTCGACCTCCCAGCCGCCGATATTGATCATGGGCTCGATGGTGAAGGTCATCCCAGCGCGCAGACGCAGCCCTTTGCCCCAATTGCCGTAGTGGCTGACCTTTGGTTCGTCATGGAACTTCCGCCCGATGCCGTGCCCAACGAAGTCTCGCACGACCGAACAACCATGGCCTTCGGCGAACTCTTGGATGGCAGCTCCAATGTCGCCGAGGCGGCCTCCGGGCCGAACCTGCTGGATGCCAAGCTCGAGGCTGCGACGAGCCACCTCTGTGACCCGCTTGGCTTCCTCGCTCAGCTTTCGTCCGACGTAGAAGGTGGCTGAGGTGTCCCCGTGGAAGCCCCCGTAGAGGTGGGTCACGTCTACGTTGACGATGTCGCCATCCTTCAACGTGTGGGGCCCCGGAATCCCGTGGCAAACCACCTCGTTGACGGAGGTACACACGCTCTTCGGGTAGGGCGGGCCTCTGCCCCCTCCGCGGTAGTTCAGGGGAGCGGGGCGCGCGCCCTTCTTTAAAGTGTCCTGGTGGACGAACTCATTGATCTGCTCCGTGGTCGTTCCCGGCCGGATTAGGCTTGCGACGAGGCAGAGCGTCTCCGCCGCCAGGTGGCCGACGGTTCGCATCGCTTCAATCTCGCGAGGGCTTTTGATCTCAACAGTGCTGCTGCGAAGGTACATATCCATGGGATTCGACCAGTCTTTGCGGATGCGTTGCTCGATCGGCGGCCACTCCGGGACCCATCTTGAGATGAATCGCTACGGCCACGGGGCTTTTCCCGGTCAAGGTGGGGACTGCTTCGGCGTAAGCGTGGGCCCGCTCGCGGATTTCTTCAAGCTCTGGTTCGTCTGAACCTGTTTGGCGTTTTTCACCAGCTCGCGGATCGTGGGGCGATCGACCGTCGCGTAGAAGTGATCGCCGCTCCTGAACACCCGCCGGAATAGTAGCAAACGAGTGCCCACCCAGCGGTCGCCAACTCCCTCCAGCCAGCCGTAAACAGGGCTCGTCGCGACGATGGTGTAGGTGAGGGGGGCCGAGGGGGTCGGGCCGACCAGGGCGAGCTCTGTCGGGGCGAGCACCACCGAGTAGCTCTGCGTTGCGCCGCGGGTTTCACGGCTGATGGTGACCACCCGCGCGGGGACGACGGTGTCGGCGACGCGCGTTCGGTCGGGGAGCAAGCCATCGCGCTCCGGTCCGAGCGCGCTTTCCAAGCCAAACAGCTCCTGGCGGAACAGATCCCCGAACAGGGTGGACTGAACTGCGTCATATTCGACTGCCGCAGCCTGGGTGTGGGCTGGTTTTTTTGCCGCTCCGCAAGCGCCGAGAGCAAGCGTGGCGACGATGCCCCAAAGGCAGCGCTCACGTTGCAAATAGGTGCGTCGCTGAACTTTTCCGGGCATGGGCAAGTATTCTCGAGGAGGAGCGCGCGCGAACTTTGACTAAACCGCCGGCTCGCCCCGTCGAAGACGGTGATCGTAGCTTGAGCTGTTCCGCGTCGAGGTGTACTTTCCCGGCGTCGATTCGGCACGGATTTTCTGGAGGATTCTTCGATGAAGTTCTCGCGGTTTACGGCGGTGATCGCCTTGGCGATTGGCGCGGGTGTTTTGGGAGCGGCCGAAGAGCCCGCATTGGCCAAGGATCCCCCTCCGCCTAGCGGCGCCGGCGCCATTAAAGAGAGCATGCAAATTTCTCCGAAGGGCCTCAAATGGGGACTTTCGCTAGAAGCCGTTGCGAAGCTCTACGACAAAGTCATCGAGGACGAGATGCTGCCGCTCTTTCGTAAGGCCCAGCCCGGCCTCGAGCTCGACGCGTTGAGCGATGAGCAGAAAAATCGCAAAGGCGCGCTGCGCAGGAGCCGAATCGACTTTGGGAGCACGCCGACGGGCGTCGATCAGTCCGCTCTGAAGGGCGAGTACTCCTACAACAACGGCGAGAGCATGGCCGTCATGACGGCGACCAGCGGGACGAAGCGAAACTTCTTCTTCTTTAGCGACAAGCTCTGGAAGATCTACGACGAGCACAAGCTGAAGAAGGGCGGCAACCTCGGCGAGAACTTCCAGGAAGCGGTGAAGGCGCTCACTCAACGCTTCGGTGTCGCACCCAAGATGTTGCCCGCCGACTACGACAAAGGGCGCCCGTTCGACGAGGCCGAGTGGCGTGATCCGGACAAGATCATTCGCGCTGTCGACCGCGGCAGCACGCTGGGCGTCGTCTACACCGATCGCAAAGTGCAGGAAGACCTGCCGCGCTACCGGAAGAACAAGTTCAACGACGGCCCCGATCCCATCGACAAGGACGTGGCCAGCGTGACCAAGAAGGGCGACGACAAGCCCGAAAAGAAGTCGACCGACAAGCCAAAGAAGAAGTAGCTGGCAGCGGTGAGCCGGGCCTTTCTCCCAATTTTCGGGGGAATGGCTTCGGCTCGAGCGTGCTTCGTCGAGGAGCTAGATGCCGCTTATGGCTCGCATCGCGCGATGCCGCTCATCCAGCGTCGACCAGGCCCTCGTGATGACGCCGCTGGCTAAGTGAGCTGCTCAGCGGAGGGCGGGATGAGGGCGCCGCTGGTCACGATCACCTCAGCAGACGGCACCAGCGCACGCACTGCCGGCTCGATCACCCGGCGCCGCGCCAGGGTATTACCCGGACAACCCGAGTAGCGCCCGGCAAGGTGGAGGGTCACGCTGTTGTCACTGGCCGACACCAGGTAAATTTCGCCCTGGTCAGCCCGAATCAGCGGCGCGATGACCTCGCGAACGACCCGGAGCAGAGCCTCGCGCGTAGTCGACACGTCCCAAAGACCTTAACACGAGACCTCCGCAAAAAATCCCCCTTGTCGCTCGCGTCCCCCACTTCCGCCGCCAGGCCGGCGCAGTCGTTTGGCCCGGGGCAGAGGAGCACCTTCAGGCACCGACCTGAACGCTTGAGCTTCAAGCCGCTTGACGCGCCGTCGGCCCTTCTCTTAGGTTCCCGCCCCCGACCGGGATCGCCGGTCTGGCACCCCCGAGAGAGGTCGGTCTGGCGCCCGGGCCTCTCGGTGCTAGCGTTCCGCCCTCCAAAGCGCCTTTCGTAGGATAATTCAAGGAACCCATGGCCGTTCACATCCGCCTCTCCCGTCACGGAACCAAGAAAGCCCCGTTCTACCGCATCGTCGTGGCCGACCATCGGAGCCCGCGCGACGGCCGCTTTATCGAGAACATCGGCGTGTTCGATCCCGCCGGTAAGTTTCAGATCGATCGCGCTCGCCTCGAGCACTGGACTGGCAAGGGTGCGACGCCGTCGCACACGCTGGGTCGCTTGCTGAAGAAGAACCCGGCAGCGCCGACTCCGGCAGCGCCGACGGCGTGATTGGGGCTGCGGGCTGCGCCGTTCGGGCGTGGCCCGTGTCGTAGACTACTTCGCGGAGACGTGAGCATGGCCCTGAAAGACTTGATAGCGACCATTGCGCAAGCGCTCGTCGACGATCCGGATGGCGTCGAGGTTACCGAGATCGACGGCGATCACAGCTCGATTCTCGAGCTTCGCGTGGCCCAGGGCGATATCGGCAAGGTGATCGGCAAGGACGGCCGTACGGCGCAGTCGATGCGCACGATCCTCGCCGCAGCCTCGATTAAGTTGGGGCGTCGCACCCAGCTCGACATCGTCGATTGAGCACGACTGAGCTCGAAGTCGGGCGCATCGGCCGACCTCATGGCGTGCGCGGCGTCGTCAAAGTCGAGCTCTACTGGTCTTCGAGTAGCGCGCTCGAGGGAAACGAGGCGCTGACGCTGCGCCTCGTCGACGGCACGAACGTTTGCGTTGCAACCGAGAGTCGCTCGCGGGCCGGTAGAGGCTGGCTCGTCAAGTTCGTCGGTGTCGATGACCGCGAGGCGGCGCAGCGTTTCACGAACGCGAAGATCTTCGTGCCACGCGCCGCGCTGCCGCCGCTCGAGGAAGGCGAGGCTTATCTCGTCGATCTGGTGGGAGCCGAGGTGATCGCCCCCGATGGGCTGGTTGGCGAAGTCGTCGACATCGTGGTGCATCCGAGCGTCGATGCGGTCGTCATTCGTTGCCCCGATGGGCGTACCGTCGAACAAGCGTTGTTGCCCGCTTTCGTGGCGAGGCTCGATCCTGTCCTGCGCCGCATCGAGCTTTCGACGCGTGATGGCCTGATCGTGTGAGCGTGACTGTCATGAAAGTCGGAGTGCTGACGCTTTTCCCCGAGCTGTTCGCCGCCTTTGCGACCACGAGTTTCGTTGGTCGCGCAGTCGATGCCGGCATCCTGACGCTTCACCTCGAGGCTCTGCGTTCGTTCGGAATTGGCAAACACCACAGCGTCGACGACACGCCCTATGGCGGCGGCTCGGGCATGGTGATGCGTCCGGACTGCATCGTGTCGGGCATGGAGGGCGCCGAGCAGAGCCTCGGCGTCGAGCGCGCCGAGCGTCGGATTTTGCTGACGCCTCAGGGCGTTCCGTTCGATCAACGAGCTGCGCGTCGGCTGGCTGCGTCGTCGTCGTTACTGCTCGTTTGCGGCCGTTACGAGGGCTTCGACGAGCGCGTTCGCTACTTCGTCGACGAAGAGATATCGCTCGGCGATTTCGTGCTGACGGGCGGCGAAGTCGCGGCGATGTGTGTCGTCGAAGCCGTGGTGAGGCTTCTGCCTGGGGTGCTCGGCAACGCCGAGTCCATTCAAGAGGAGTCGTTTAGCCCCTCCTGCAGTGGCTGTCTCGAGTATCCGCAATACACACGACCGCCCGCGTTTCGTGGCCACGAGGTCCCGCCCGTGCTGCTCTCGGGCGATCACGGCAAGGTGGCCGAGTGGCGTCGCACGCAGTCCCTCGACCGAACCCGCGAGCGGCGACCGGACCTAGTCCGGGCGCTGTCTCCCGAAAAAGCGCGCGGTGAGTCGTGAGAGCGGTCGCCATCGCGCTCGTCCACTATCCGGTGCTCGACCGCGGCCAGGGCGTGGTGACCACCGCTATCACCAACCTCGATCTCCACGACATCGCGCGCAGTGCACACACGTACGGAGTGACTCAATACTTCGTGGTGCATCCGATCGCCGCGCAGCGCGAGCTCGCGTCGCGCGTGCAGAGCCATTGGACCACCGGATCCGGCGCTCGGCGCATACCGGATCGCTCGCCGGCTCTCGCCATTTTGCGCATCGTGCCCGCGCTCGCCGACGTGCTCGCTGAGCTCGACGGACCTGAAGTCTGGGTCACGAGCGCCGAGGCCCGCGGCGCCGTGCTCGACTATCCGAGCGCGCGCTCTCGCCTGGCCGAGGATGGGCCGCCCGTGCTGCTATTATTCGGTACCGGTTGGGGGCTCGCTCCGGAAGTGTGTCGTCAGGCTGCGTTTCAGCTCGCGCCCATCCGTTCGCCGCGAGCCGACGGCTACAACCACCTGAGTGTGCGCGCGGCCGCAGCGATCATTTTCGATCGATTGCTTGCCCCTCGGTAATCCGCCTGAGCTCTTCGCTCGGCGTGCCTGGGCCCGTCCATTCGACGAGGGGTGGGTCCACCACCAACCCGCCGGGGCGAGCCCGGCGCAGCTCGACGAGCGCTAGCCGCGCCGCGCGGTCGGCGAACGAATGCACCAGTCGTAGCCGCTTCGGGACGAGTCGCGCTCGCTCAGCTGCGAGGAAAAGGTCCGGCAGCGACGCAGCCGGGTAGGCGAACACTGCGCGAGCTCGTACGCCCGCGAGGAGTTCCGCCGCTGCGTAGACGAAGGGATCGATGCGTCCAACTCGCGCCACCTCGCGCTGCGCGTCTTGCGGTGTCTGATGGCGCTCGGCTGAGTAGAACGGCGGATTGCATGCGATGAGCTCGGCGCTTTGGCGGAGCTCGG
>JAEUAF010000353.1 GCA_019695485.1 Sorangium sp. | reverse complement strand
CTACGCGGGAGCGTCCGGCCTCTCGGAGGGCTCCAGCGGGAGCGCCCTATCCTTCGTGCCTGACCTGTTGCGACCGCCCACCTTCTTCCGGGGCGCGGTGCGAGACACGCTCGGCTTCCGCGAAGCGATGAGCGCGCTGCACGACGTGGTCGTCTCCGATCTGCGCTTCAAGCCCAAGGACCGCACGAATTACCTGGCTTGGCGCGCCCAGCAAGAGGAAGTGGACTTGGTGGCCGTGGCGCGCGATCGCCTGGCTACCGCCCGCGAGATGGAGAGTATTCAGGCCGAACTGGCACCGCTCGAAGCCAAGTCGCGGGCCGCGCGTGCGCCGTTTTACGCGGCTCGCGCGCGCTATTTCAATTACCTCTATGAACGCGATCGCGAGCTCTGGTTCAAGTTGGATCCGGTGATCACGGTCCACCCGGATCAGCTGTTTTTCGAGTGCTTTTCCCGGGACGAATCGAGTTACGGCAGGCTTTCGGCGCGCTACGAAGCGTTCGACGAACTCGGCGAGCGAGCCCTGGGAACCACCAACGTCGACTATTCCGACGGGCTCTACGCTGAATTCCAGAAGCTGCGGAGCTATCGGCGCACCAGCTTGGACGTGGACCCTTCCGGGTTTTCGGTGGCCACTTCGGGCGAGGCTCATCGAGAGGTCAAAATCGACGTTCCCGAGAGTTGGGTGCGCGGCTTCCTGCAGGTCTCGTCGGCGATGACGCTACCGAAGACGGTGGTCGACCTGCACCCGATGGACATTCACAACGTTTGCTTGGTGCTGCGCCGAAACAAGGAGCTGTTCGGTCCGCGTTCCCTGCGCTACCGCCTGAGCCCCGGCAAGCCCGTGGCGATTGTGGTCGAACCTTGGGGTATCGAAGTTCGCTGTCCGCGCAGCATTTTTAGAGGCGACAGCGAGCGCGAGATTCGGGTCTGGGGCCGTCGGCGCCTTCACATTTTGGAGCGCCTACTGCCGCGCGCCAAGAGCGTGCGCGTACACCTGCTGGGCAGCGGCCAGCCCTCGTTTTACGTGGTCGATCTGGGCCCCTTCTCGTTTACGTTGGGCCTATCGGGTTGGACCAAGAACGACTGGGCGGCGGCTAGCAATTTCGACTTGATGGCGGCGCGTGAAGACGTGGACGACGACACGCGGCAGCGCGTGTTCGACAAGTTGGGTCAAGTTTGGTGTGCGAAGGTCCCAGCGCTAGCGCAGGATTTGCGGCTCAGTGAGCCCGTGGTCGCCAGCGCCTTGGCCGGCTGGGTGCAGGCGGGGCGCGCCATCTACGATCTGGAAGGCGGGGTCTATCGCAAGCGCGAGCTGACGCGTGAGCCGTTGCCTGCCGCAGCGCTGCGCTTCGCCAGCGAGCGCGAGCAGGAGGCTGCGCGCATTCTGCACCAAGGTAAGATCTCCATCGACGAGGTGAACGAGCAAGAGGGGCGGCTACGCGTGCGAGGCCGCATCCAATACAAGGGGCGGGTCACCCCAGCCTGGTTCGTACTGGACGCCGATCGGCGCCTGGTCGAAGGCGAGTGCGCGTGTGACTATTTCATTCGAAATCGGCTGCATCGGGGCCCGTGCGATCACCTGTTGGCGCTGCGGGCCGCACAGCGCCGAGGTATTTCGGACACGATTGAAGTGCGTGACGAGCCGTCCGGGCCGAGCCAGTCGCGCGCGCGCGTCGCTCAGCCTCGAGAGCGAACCGCGATCACCGCGCCGCCGAGCCCGACCTCGTTCTGGCAGCGGTTTCTCGCGATCCTGAAGCGGCTGCTTTCGGCGTTTCTAGGTCGCTGAGCGGCTTGCGATGTGGGTGCGATTCAGTGATACTGCGAGGCGCGTGGCAACGGGTGAGAATGACCTTGCAACTCGGGCGGCGGATCGCCGCCCATGGCCTCACGCTTCGCATGCGTCACTGGCTCGCTCAATACTGTGTCAATACAACGTGCCGGCAGCGAAACCGGGAGGAATTCCCTTTAGGAATCGTATGCCCAGCCGGCACGTCGTATTGACTCGAGCCGAGACAATCCAGTCCTGAGAATGAACGAAGGTAGCCCGTTGCCACGCTTCGTCTGCGGCTAACGATGTCCAGTAACGATCCTCCCCCGCGCACACGCAAAGAGCTCTATGAGCGAATCGCGCGCGGCGGTCGCGACGAGGTCACGCTCGAGGAAATGATCCGCCTCGGGTTTTGGGCCGAGGAGCGAGCGTTGACCTCCGACTTGCAGGGTGAGGCGCGGCTCGCGGAGCTACGCGGTCGACTGAGTCAGCTGCGCCAACAGGCGGCGTCACTTGCCAACCTCAGCGCGCTCGCTGAGGCAGCCAAGCAGCAGCGCATGACCGAGTCGCGCAAGCGCCGGCTCGAGACCAAGCAGCGCCGCTTGGGCGAGAGAGCGGCTCGTCGCGCCGCCGTTCAGGAGCAGAAGAAGACGACGCTCACCTATCTAGGGCCCAAGGTTTCCGCCGGTCTCGGGCCGTTGCCCGACCGCCTGCTCTCGAATGAGACTGCTCTGGCGCAAAACGGCTTGCCTGCGCTGCCGAACGCGCTCGCCGTGGCCAGCGCGCTTGGGCTCACGCTCGGACAGCTACGCTTCCTCGCCTATGATCGCGAGGTTTCGACGGTTACCCAATATCGGCGCTTCAAGATCGCAAAGCGCGCGGGCGGTGAGCGGGTGATCTCGGCGCCTCGCAAGCGATTGAAGGCAGCCCAGCACTTCATTTTGCATGCTTTGCTGAGCAAGGTGGGCGTCTCCGAGCATGCGCACGGCTTTTGCCCGGCGCGCTCGATCGTTACCAACGCGCTGCCTCACGTGGGTGCGGGGGTCGTCGTGAACGTCGACCTGCGCGATTTCTTCCCGACAGTTACCTATCCGCGCGTCAAAGGCCTCTTTCGCAAGCTCGGCTATTCGGAGGAGGTCGCCACGCTGCTTGGTCTCTTGTGCACGGAGCCCGACACCGTGCAGACCGAGCTCGACGGGGTGACCTACTACGTCGCGAAGGGTACCCGGCACCTGCCGCAAGGTGCGCCGACCAGCCCCGCTATCACCAACTTGCTCTGCCGTCAGCTCGATAGGCGCCTCAGCGGCTTCGCTCGTAAGCATGGCCTCGCCTACACGCGCTACGCCGATGACTTGACGCTTTCGGCGCCTCGCGGCGCGGAGCCGCCTGTCGGAGCCATGCTCGCGGTTCTCGAGAAAGTCGCGCTGAACGAGGGCTTCAGCGTGCACCCAGACAAGATCTGCGTGCAACGCCGTGGTCGTCGCCAAGAGGTGACTGGGATCATCGTCAACGAGCGGCTCGGCATCGATCGACGCACGCTGCGCCGCTTTCGAGCGTTCTTGTTTCAGCTCGAAAAGGACGGGCCCGAAGGCAAACAGTGGGGGGGCGGCGCGAACCCCATTCAGTCTGCCATCGGCTTTGCCAACTACGTGTTCATGGTCGATCCGAAGCGCGGTGCGGAGCTTCGGGCGCGCGCGCTCGCGTTGCGCGACAAGTAGGGGCGCAACGCGTCGCATTGAACCCGGGGTCTTCCGCCGCCCGGATCCCGCGAAGCCGTGGATCGTTGTCACGGGCCAAGCCGAGGAGGCAACGATCCCTCACGGGCGTTCCCGGTTTACGCCTCGCAGAGCCGCGCGTGGAGCGCGCGCTGGGCGGCCACGAAGTCTTCGCGGGCGACCGTGAACTGCATGTTGGTCTGACGCGCGGTTTGCGCGACGTTGATGATGTTGACGCCGGCTTCGGCCAAGGCGCCCGCGGCGCGCGCCAAGATGCCGGGCTTCGCGATGTTCGAGCCGATCGCACACACGATCGCCACCGGCCGTGTCTCGACGGAGTCGAACATGGCACGCAATTCGTTCTTCAAGGTGTCGCCGAGCTCACGATCCCAGAGGATGAGATCGATGGTGTTGGCGTTGGTCGCCTTGCTGATATACGAAATTCCGTGGCGAACGAGCACTTCCATGATGCGATGATCGGAGCCCACCTCGGCGACCATTCGCGCGTCGTGGATTTCGAGCAAGCTCACCTTGTCCGAGCCCGCGATGATTTCGATCTTCGACTCCGGGCACACGTAGTCGCGGGTGATTAGCGTGCCGTCGTGCCCGGGCTCGAATGCGTTGCGCACGCGCAGCGGAAGCCCGGCGAGCTCTAGGGGCTTGGCCGCCTTGGGGTGAATGGCTTCCATGCCGACGTCGGCCAGTTGGTCCGCCACGTCGAAGTTCGTGCTGCACACGGGCCGCACGCGATCGACGCCGACGATGGCCGGATCGGCGGAGCTTAGGTGGTATTCCTTGTGAATCACGGCCTCGCTGGCGTGGAGCAAGACGGCGATCTTGGAGAAGACGACCTCTGAGTAGCCGCGATCGAATTCGCGCATGATGCCCTCAGTGCCCTTCGAGTAGCCCGTGGCGAAGAGGATCTGATCACGCGCATCCACCTGAGCAAACGCGTCCGCGATGCGCTCATCGATGGTGAGCTCGCGCGCGTCTCCCCAGCCGCTCAGATCCACGACGGTCGCGCGATGGCCGAGCCGCTGCAGAATATTTCCCGAATTGAAGGCGCTGTGCGACTCACCAACGGACGCCAAGAGCTCGCGCGCCGCGCTCAAGAGTTCGGCGCGGCCCACGTACCCGGACGCGAGCACGTCGGCCATGCTCGTGAGATACCGGCGCACGCCGTCCATGCGCTCCACGATGAAGTCGTCAGCGGCGCGCACGTCGAGGCCGGCGCTCTCCAACTCGTGGTTCAAGGAGATCAGGTGGCGCTTCAACGCCTCCAGGGCGCTGACGTAGTCGCCGCGCGTCGAGAAGTGCGTGTAAATCCCGGGCGCGCCGCTCTTCTTGTGTTCGAGCAACAGATTGGTGACGCCGCCGTACGCGGACACCACGTAAACGCGTCCGTTGACGCGCTGCGGATCACGCAGGATCACACCCTTCAAAATGTCGGAGAAACGGCTCATAGACGTTCCCCCGATTTTTTCGACGGTGATGCCGGAGGGAACGGAGACTTGCTGTGGGGTCACTGGGCTCCAGGGGTTCGAGGTCGTGGGAAGCTTCACGAAAGTCGCGTGCGTTTCAACACTCGGCTGGGGTCGGCTCCACGGTCGGGCCAGCCTGAAACGAA
>JAEUAF010000279.1 GCA_019695485.1 Sorangium sp. | reverse complement strand
CCAGCTGAATCCCCCGCGCCAACGCCTGCGTCGGCGAAGCCGTCGAGCGGGCGACCACGCGCGCCGTGATCAGCGCCGTGGTCGCCGGCAGCACGAGCCCCGCTACCAAGGCTGCGTCGTAGCCCGGCCCGCCTAGCTGCGGCACAAACCCGAGCACGGAAAGCAGTCCGATACAGAGGCCGACGCCTACGCGATCCGTCCGAGCGCGTAGAAGTGGCGTCAGCGGAAGTACTTCCATCGAGGGGCCGAAGCGCGATCCCGTGCGGGAATGCTAGGGGAAGGCCGGATCTCCGGAAGCTGCCGGATCGTCGCGGTCACTCGCCAAAGCACCGCTCGGCTCCGCCAATACGAGCGGCAGAACCTGATCGAGCCGGCTCACGAAGTGCACCTCGAGCTCATTTCGCACCTCTTCGGGCACTTCCGCGTAGTCTCGCTGGTTACGCGCCGGAATCAACACGGTGCGCACGCCGGCGCGATGCGCCGCCAAGATCTGCTCTTTCAAGCCGCTCACCGGCAAGATACTGCCGCGCAGTGTCAGCTCGCCCGTCACGGCAACCTCGGGCTTCGTGGGCACGCCGAGCAAGAGCGATGTGACCGCGACGAACATGGCGACCCCGGTGCTCGCGGCGTCGCGCACCGAGCCCGCGCGGGGCACGTGCAAGTGGAGGTCGATGGTGCGCAGCCATTCCGGGTCGAGCCGCAGCCTGTCGGCGCGTGAACGCACGAAAGACACCGCTGCCGCCGCCGACTCCTTCATCACAGCGCGCATGTTGCCCGTGATGAAGATTTCCCCCTTGCCCGGCATGCGCGTCGCTTCGACGATCAGCAGATCGCCTCCGCCACTCGAGACGCCGAGCCCCAGCGCGACACCCGGCGTCGGCTTACGCTCGGCCAGCTCGGGCCGATGCTTCTCCGGACCCAAGAGCTCGCGAACAACCTCCGGGGTGACGTGCACGTGGCCGTCGAGGCGCTTCTCGGCGAAGCGCACCGTGACGTCACGGCACACGGCCGCGATCTCACGTTCGAGCGAACGCACGCCCGCCTCTCGCGTGTAATGGTCGATGATCGTTTCCAGCCCTTCGCGGGCAAAACCGATCTGCTCGCCCGAGAGCCCATTTTCCCTGAGCTGTTTGGGAACCAAGAATTGCTCGGCGATGGCGCGCTTCTCAGTGCGCGTGTAGCCGAGCACCTCGATCATCTCCATACGATCTTTGAGCGGCTCGGGGATGTTGCCGCGATAATTCGCGGTAGCAATGAACACCACCTCCGAAAGATCGAACGGCAAATCGATGTAGTGGTCGACGAAGCTGTCGTTTTGCGCGGGGTCGAGCACTTCGAGCAGGGCTGCCGCCGGATCGCCGCGCATATCGACGCCCATCTTGTCGACTTCATCCAGAACCAGCACGGGGTTCTTACAGCCGACCTTTTTCAGCGCCTGAATGATGCGCCCAGGGAGCGCGCCGACATAGGTGCGCCGATGGCCTCGGATCTCCGCCTCGTCGCGCACGCCGCCGAGGGAGATGCGCCCGTAGCGACGGCCCATGGCTCGCGCAATCGAGCGCCCGAGGGAGGTCTTGCCAACGCCGGGCGGGCCAACGAAGAGCAGGATCGGCCCACGCTTGTCGCGCCGCAGCTGCCGAATCGCGCAATACTCGACGATTCGCTTCTTCACGGTCTCGAGACCGTAGTGGTCCTCGTCGAGGCAGCGTCGAACCTCTTTGACGTCGATGCGATCGGGGGAGGTGCGGTGCCACGGCAGATCCGCCAGCCATTCGACGTAGTTTCGAGTAACCTGGTACTCGGCAGATTGCGGCTGCATGTTGCTCAGCCGACCGAGCTGCTTTCGCGCAGTTTTCTCGGCTTCGAGCGGCAATTCGGCGCGGGCGATACGCTCCCGGAGTTGCTCGATCTCGTCGTCCTCCGCGGTTTCGCCGAGTTCCTCACGAATCGAGCGCATTTGCTGGCGCAGCACGTAGTCGCGCTGCGAGCGGCTGAGCTCGTTCTGCACTTGCGACGAAATCTCGTCGCGAACCCGCAGCACTTCGAGCTGGCGCCCCACCATGCCCAACACCAGCTCGACGCGCGCCTTCACGTCGAAGGCCTCGAGGATGCGCTGGCGAACGTGAATGCTGGCGTGCTCCTCCGGGAAGTTACTGGCGATGAGATCGGCGAGCGCGCCTGGCTCGCGGACGTTGTCGAGGATGCTCGCCGTCTCCTTCGGAAGGTTCGGTAAGAGGCCGAGCACCTCCCGCGTGCTCTCGCGCAGCTTCTGCCCAAGCTTCACGAGATCGGGACCGGACTGAGAAGGCTCTGGCACGCGCTCGATGTCAGCGCGCATGAACGGCTCGAGGCCGACCTGCTCGAGCAGCTTGAAGCGCCCGAGACCGTTCAGGACCACGCTGTAGTTGGAAGGGCCGAGGCGGATGACTTTGACGACGCGCGCCAACGTCCCGATACCGTAGAGATCTTCGAAGGTAGGCTCGACATTCTCCGAGTTCTTCTGGGAAAGGACGCCGACCAGAGCGCTCTCTTGGCCGAGCAGTTCTTCCACCAGCCGCACACTGCGGGGCCGGCCGACGTTGATGGGGACCACCGACATCGGAAACAGCACCGAGTTACGGAGCGGTAGAATGGCGATGCGCTCGGGGCGAGGCCCGGCAGAGGGGCGCATGATTTTCAGAGTAGTACGACCCCTGGGGACGTCCAGAGCGGAAGACTGAATCGGCGAGGAAAACTCGAGGCCCAGGGTCGCCGACCGGATGCCTCCTTTGCGCTGCACGAAGAGCTCGCTGCTCCTTATGGTGCGCGAAGTCGATCGCTCTCGGCCCCTGTGGTAAGTCCGTTCGCCGATGCAGCTGCGTCCACTCCTGCCATTCGGACTGGTGATCGGCCTGGTGGCGTGCGCTGGGAGTTCGGCGAGCGTCGAACCCGACCAAGCGCTTCATGCCTACTCTGTCGCCCTCGAATCCGGCCGCGCGGAAGAAGCCTACGCTCTACTGAGTGGCGAGGCGAAAAAGGCTATTCCTTTCGAAGCATTCCAGCGAATGTTAAAGGAAAACCCTGACGAGGTTCGCGAGCTCGCTCAAGCACTGCGACGGCCCGCTCGGCCGCCAGAAGTGACCGCTACCGTGACGCCTCCCGGCGGCCCGACCCTGCTGCTCGTGTACGAGAACGGAGAGTGGCGGGTGGACGCTTCGAGCATCGACCTATACAGCCAGGCGACCCCGGAGCGGGCCATCGCCGGCTTCGTGCGCGCGTACGAAAACCACCGCTACGACGTTCTGATGCGTTTCATCCCCGACGCGCAAAAGAAGGACCTCACCCCGGCGGCCCTCGAGAAGGCCTGGACAACCGAGCAGAAAGACGATGTCGAGCACCTCATGCAGGCCATCAAGGTTGCCTTGCCCACGGCGCGGTTCGAAGTGCTCGGGGAGCGCGCAACCCTTGCCTTTGGGGCTAGCGGCACGCTCGAGCTGGTGCGCGAACACGGCGCCTGGAAAGTCGAAGACCTCAAGTAACGCTCCGGCGTTGGATTTACCATGACCCGCAAAGCCACGATTGAAAGGAAGACGCGAGAGACTGAGATCGTCGTCGAAGTCGATCTCGATGGCACTGGCAAGAGCCAGATCGAGACGCCCCTACCCTTCCTCTCACACATGCTCGATCAGATTGCGCGCCACGGCTCGATCGACCTCACGGTTCGCGCCAAGGGTGATGTGGAGATCGACGGCCACCACACCACCGAGGACATTGGCATCGTGTTCGGCAGCGCCGTGCTGCAAGCCTTGGGGGACCGGCGCGGGATTCGGCGCTATGGCTCGGCGACTCTGCCCATGGATGAAGCGCTCGTCACGGCGGCCATCGATCTTTCGGGTCGGCCGTTCTTCGTGTTCCGGGTGCCTCTGCCGAAAGCCAAGATCGGCGACTTCGACGTCGAGCTCGCGGAGGTCTTCTTCGAGGGCTTTGCGCGCTCCGCGCAGGCGAACCTGCACTTGCGCTTGCTCGA
>JAEUAF010000234.1 GCA_019695485.1 Sorangium sp. | reverse complement strand
TGAAGCAAGCGGGCAGCAAGAACCCGGTATTTTTGCTGGATGAGGTCGACAAGCTCGGCACCTCGTTCCAGGGCGATCCAGCGAGTGCGTTGCTCGAAGTGCTGGATCCAGCTCAAAACAGCGAGTTTACCGACCACTACCTGAATGTGCCGTTCGACCTCAGCGAGGTGCTGTTCATCGCCACCGCGAACGTGGCCCACACCATTCCGCCAGCGCTGCTCGACCGGATGGAGGTCGTGGAGTTCGCGGGCTACACCGAGCGCGAGAAGCTCCAAATTGCCAAGCGCTACATCGTGCCTCGCCAGTTGGAAGAAGCGGGGCTGCTCAGCCAGAAGCCACGCCCGAGTTTCGAAGACGACGCGCTCAGGGCCTTGATCAGCCGCTACACCCGCGAGAGCGGCGTGCGCCAGCTCGAACGCCAAGTAGGCGCCGTGGCTCGCAAGCTGGCCCGCAAGATTGCCTCCGCGGTGCCGGCGGAGCTCGTGGTTTCCGCAGAGGAAGTGCGCAAGCTGCTGGGACGCCCGAAGGTGCATCCCGAGCAGGTCGGTGAGGCCGATGAAGCCGGAGTCGCAACGGGCATGTATTACACACCGGCGGGTGGCGACATCATGTTCGTCGAAGCCGCCATTCGCCGAATGCAAGGCCGGGCTCGCCCGGAAACGACGCTGGAGGCCGACGGTTGGGGTGACGTATCCCTGATCCTCACCGGACAACTCGGCGACGTGATGAAGGAGAGCGCGCGCGCAGCGCTCACGTACGCGGCGACGCACGCACGGGAGCTACAAATCCCTCAGCAAAGCTTGGGCGCGATCGAAGCGCACATTCACGTGCCGGCCGGTGCCATCCCCAAGGACGGGCCGAGTGCGGGCGTCACCATCGCGACGGCGTTGGTGTCCGCCATGACTCGGCGCAAAGTGCGGCGGGATGTCTCGATGACGGGCGAGATTACCTTGCGCGGGCGGGTGTTGCCGATCGGCGGCGTGAAGGAGAAGGTGCTCGGCGCGCATCGCGCGGGCATTCGACACGTGATTTTGCCGAAAGCCAATGAAGCGGACATTGACGACGTGCCCGCCGAGGTACGCGCCGAGTTGAGCTTCCACTTGGCCGAAACCTTGGCGGACGTACTCGCGGTGGCCCTCGCCGCGGAGCCGAAGGACGCCAGCGTCGAGGATCGCAGAACCGACGGCGAGCGCCCAAGCGCCGGCGGCCCGCCCGCGCCGAGTGACGGCGACCGCGCGGGCCTGTGGGTGTCTCACGGGCAGCGCTGAGTGGGTGCTCGGCGGGGCGCTTTGGATGCGCTCCGCCGAGCCAAGCTCTCAGCGGGTCCCCAAGAACAAGCTAATCGGCCCCGGCGTGTCGATCTGGCGATCGAAGCGGAGCCCTACCTGTTCGAAGAGCTTTTGATGGTCATCGGCGGAACGTTCGCGGCCACCCTCGAGCAGCGCGAGCATGACAATGTCCAAGATCTTGCCCGGAGAGGCCACGCCGCGCGGCGCGACCCCCTGTTCGATCACGAGCAGCTTGCCGCCAAGCGGCATAGCTCGGGCCACGTTGCTCAAGATCTGGAGCGCGCGCGTGTCGTCCCAATCGTGCAGGACGTGCTTCAGAATGTAGAGATCGCCGCCTTCCGGGATCTTCTTGAAAAAGTCGCCAGCCACCGCCTCGCAACGCTTCAACAGGCTGCCCGCGAGCCAGGTCGCTTTGGCACGCTCGATCACCTTCGGCACGTCGAACAACATTCCGCGGGCGGCCGGTGTGACACCCAGGATCCGGGCCAGCAACATGCCATGCCCGCCGCCCACGTCGACGACGCTGCGCGCGCTCGAAAAGTCGTAGGCGGACAACACGAGATCCACCTCAACGCCGCTGAAGGTCGACATGGCGTCACCGAACAGCTGCTCTTCCTCAGGGTGCGAGGAGAACCAGCTGAAGAGCTCTTCACCGTGTTGCTTGGAGAAAGCGCTTTCGCCTGTCGTGATCGAGTGCATCAGGTCCGCGAAGGACCCCGAACACCACGCGGAACCGCTCAGCTTCGCCAGCGCGTCGAACGAGCCCGGCCGACCCGGCCGCAAGCATTCGCCGATCGGGGTAAGCGAGAACGCGCGGCCTTCGAGCTCGTGAAGCACGCCCACGGCGCTCAAGCCCCGCATCAAGCGGTACGTCGCATCTTCGAGAGTGCCGCATTGATCGGCGATTTCGCGCGCACTCAGCGGCCCGGCTTCGAGCTTCTTCGGGATCCCCAGGTGCGCGGCCGTCGTGATCATGTGCAGCACGGGAACGCCGAGCAGCATCGACATCAGTGCCTGTTGCGGTAACACGGAGTTCTCGTTCGATACCGATTTCGCCATCGTCACACCTCCCACAACCGAGTCGAGCCCTCGGCTTTTGCGATCTCCGACCCTCTCGAACATCGACGCAAACGGAAGTGTGAGCTTACTCCGCCAAGGTACGCTAGGGGCAACTGTAAGCGACCGCACTCGCACCTTGTGCGCTGTCCGTTTTCGCCGCGTGCGCCCAGCGCTCCGTTGAGAGCGGACAGCCCTAACGGCGTGAACGCTGCGGCCGTTACGGACAGGAGCGTGACCCACTATTCAGCGCGCGCCCCCGCTGGGGTTGGACCGGCGGTGGTCCTGATTGTCGAGTCGTCTGCCCTTTCGCGCACCCGCATGCGCAGCCAGTTCGGCACGACGCACAACTATCGGTTTGCGCAGAATTTGAGCATTGGACGCGCTCGCGCGCAGGAGGTGCTGCCTGCCGCGGTGGTGATTGGCATCGAGCACGCGAGCGACGAGGAACTCGACTTCGTCGAGTGGCTGGCTCGGCGCTCGGTACCAGTCTTGGCCGTCATCCCAGAGGACGGTCAGCGTCGCAAGTTGAACAACTCGGGGGCCTCCGTCGCCCTCTCGCGCCCCGACTTGGCCGACGAACTCGAAACCCAGCGGCACCACGCGCGCATTGCGGCGTGGATCGACGCCGTGATGCGCGGCGCGAATGGCGCCGCCTTTGCGCTCGAGTCGCTACGTCCATCGCTGAAGCCGCGCACCGACTCGCACGCTGCGCGCGTGCAGGCGCCCAGCGCCACCTCGTCGCCATCGCTGCACGCCCTTTCGCACAGGTCGAGCGCCGAGCCCGCACAGGCAGCTCGAGCGACAAGAAATCTGCGCTCTTTGTCGCAGCCGACACCGGCGCTTCCGCACTCGACGCATGCCGCGCTTCATGAAAGGCAAACGCACTCCCAACGCGCGCCCGCGCATCCGTCGTCGCGCGCACCGGGGCGCGGCTCGGTTCCCCCCCGAGAACGCCTGTCGATGCCCACGCCGTCACGCGCGCCCGAGCGGGCCCAGCTGCGCAGCAAGGCGCCGGGCACGCACGACCAGCAAACCCAGAGCAGGCACGCGAGCGAGCCACCCACTAGCCGCATCGCGATTTGCATCGGCATCTCGACCGGTGGTCCTGAAGCCCTCGAAGGCCTGTTTCGACATCTGCCCGCCTGGATGCCGCCGATCGTGGTGGTGCAGCACATGCCCGCCGGATTCACGGCGTCCCTCGCGCTGCGCCTGGATGGCGTCTCCGAGATGGTCGTGAAGGAGGCCGGCGACAACGAGCCGTTACGCACGGGCTACGCGTTGATTGCGCCGGGCGGCATTCATTTGCGGCTCCGACGCCAAGGCAGTCATGTGGTGACGGAGCTCTTCGACGCGCCTCCCGTCGATCGACACCGCCCGAGCGTCAACGTGCTCTTCGAATCGGCCGCCCGCGTGCTGGGCCCGAACGGCGTGGGTGTCGTGATGACCGGCATGGGTGACGACGGCACGCGGGGCCTGTTGGCGATGAAGGCCGCGGGCGCGCACACCATCGCGCAAGATGCGCTCGGGTGCACTGTGTTCGGCATGCCGCAACGAGCCATCCTCGCCGGAGCCGTCGAGCAGGTCGTGAGGCTCGAGGAGATCGCGTATCGCCTGATCGAACACGCAGAGCGCGCGCACGTCGGGCGCGCCTGAGCGACCCAGCAGCCGCGCTCAGCCTGCGCCCGGCAGCGTGATTTCGATGTGTTCGTAGCCGAGTGACCGCAGCAGACCCTCGACCACTCGCCGCGCATTTTCGCCAGCGTGCGGCAAAATCCCCGCTTCGCGCGCCGCGTCGACCAGGGCGCGCTCGGCCTCGTTGCGGGCCCGCGTCTCGAGATCTTCCTGACGACGTGCGAGAAGATCGGTCTTTCGCGTATGAACGTAGGTGTGTTCCTTGTCGAACGCCACGTAGAAGATCTCGGGCGCAGGCAGGCGGACGCGAACCGTGCGCGTCTTGGGATCGGCCTGGATGTCCGTCTCGGCGAGCTTGCCGAGATCGACCCCTGCGCTGACGTCGGCGACCGCGACCAATAGGATGGCATCTTGCGACTCGACCAAGCCGAACAGTCGTGACTGCTTCTCCGTGAGATCGATCACGCGCTCCATGTGAAAGGAAACGCTTTCGAGCCGCGCCAGATCGCGCACGGCCAGGAGCACGCTGGGGAGCGGGCGCACCTCGGTGTGCGCCGAGCTCAGGGGCGGCAACGCCGGTAGCCGCGGGCGCATCGCCACCCAGACCGAGAGCCCCACCCCGATGAACATCGCGATGACACCGACGATCAGCACCAGGCGAGCGCGGGTTTTGGAAACCATGGCTTGCAAGGAGCATAGCGCTCCAGCCAGCGAAGCGGCGCCCACGCCCTGTAACCTCCGCTAAACGGGCCCTTCGCAGAGCGAAGTCAGAGCCGGAAGCGGGCGAGCCGAGCGAGCGCGCTGCCGAGCCATGGCAAGGCCCCGGCATGCATGGCGCTGCGGATCTCCCAAAACGTGAGCGCCAGCACGCCGCAAAAGATGACGAAGAAGGCCGCATGAGCGAGACGTGACCTCGCGCTCTTCGGGGCCAGAGCGAGCGGCTCGAGCTCATCGCGTTCAGGCGGTGCTGGACGCTCGGCATCGAACCAACGCGCATCGAGCTCATGCGAGACCACGCTCGGCTCGCGCCGCCTGATCAACGGGATCGGCCAGTTGCCCGAATCGCCGCTAGCGGCACCAGGCGTTCGCGAGGCAAGCGACGGGAGGTGCAGCCTGCTTCGCTGCTCGAAATCCGGCGTCACCGGTCGTTGAAAGAAGGCTCCGCGCATTTTGACACCTGACGCCCTAGTACCCGCTCGCAGACCGCGTCAGTCTGCGGCCCCGCCATGCCGCGACGCGCGACCCAAAATAGTCCCAAGCCGTTACTCTTTCCGCCCCTGCCGCGCTTGTCGGGGCGAGCGCACGAACTAAAAACGCTTTCGGCGACCATCCGCAAGACGCACCCAACGCGGATTGCTTTAATCGGCTCGGGTGGCAGCGGAAAATCCGTGTTGGCGGCCGCGCTCGCGCACCGCGTTCGGCCGCATTTCGCGGGCGGCCTTCACTGGTTTCGCGTGGGCAATTGGGATTTTCGCACGCTGTCCGAGATGATGGCGTTGAGCTTCAAGAGTGAGCTCGGCGATGCGCGCGTCGAAAAGCTGCGCGCGCGGCTTGCGGACGGTAAGGCGCGTTTGATCGTGCTCGACAACCACGAGAACGACGCGGCTGTGGCGGAATTGCTCGAAGCCTTCGCCAAGACCCAGGCAAGCTTCGTCATCACCGCTCGGCGCTGTCTGCTCTCGGGGGTGTTGCTGTTCCCGGTCACGGCCCCGCTGGTTACCTCGGGCGCCAGCGCATTTCCGCGCGTGGCCACGCTGACCCGCTTGCTGCGCTGGAATCCCTTGGCACTCGACATCGCCGATCGCATGGTCAGGTCGCGCGCCATCGGAGCACGCGAGCTCGCTGATTTTCTGGAGACGCACGGCGCGAGCCACGTCCGCGCCATCGAGCACGAGGACGATTTGCCCGAGGTTCGCTTGTTGGTGGACTGGTGTTTCGAGCGACTCAGCGCGGCGAGCCGCCGTCTGTTGGCTGCGTTGGCACACCTCGAGGGTGATCACGCCGATCTCGAGTCGCTCGCTCGCCTCGCTCGCGTCGGAAAGGGCGCCGAGTCTGCGCTGCTTGCGCTGCAGCGTTGGCACCTCGTGCAAGAGCCGCTGCGGGGGCGCTATGCGCTGCATGCGGTGGTACGCCACGCGGTGAGCAAACGCACGAGTCTGCCAGCGCCACGGCTGTTCGAGCACTACGTGCGCCTGCTGGAGCGACACCCGGAGCGACTACGCCTCGAGCAGACCCACCTCTTCGGCGCGATGGACCACGCGCACCGCACCAATGATTTGCGAGCGATGCTGCGCGTCGAGGCGCTGCTCGAAAAACTCGCCGAAGACTACGAGGAGCGCCTCACTCAGCCGCGACTTTGAGCACGACGACCCCGTGGCTTGGCACGCTCGTCGCCGTGTAGCTATCGCTGACGCTGCCGAGATCCGCGTGCGCCCACAAATCACGCACGGTCGCACTCGTGGAAGTGAGGCCGAGACTACTCCAGGTGACCGTAATGTCGGCCGCGGCCGAGGTGCGATTGAGGAGCGCCACGGCGTAGGTCTGAGCACCGACGAGCGGCTTCGCCCAAACCTCGAGCGTCTTGCTGACGCTGATCGGGCGGCCCTGCTTGCCAAGCGCGTCCTGATCGACGGCGATGATATCGGTGTTGATCAGAATGTCCTTGGTGGCTTGCGTCATGCTACGCAAATCGTTGCCGGCGATCAGCGGCGCAGCCATCATCGCCCACATGCTGAAATGCGAGCGGTACTCGACGTCGGTCATGCCGCCATTGCCGACCTCGAGCATGTCAGGGTCGTTCCAGTGCCCGGGGCCGGCGTATTGCGCGAGCCCGGGCGGTGCATAGGCAGCGCTATCGGGGATAGTCGAGTCGAAGTAGCCGAAACGGCCCGCGTCTTCGCCGTTCTTGTTCAGGAGCGAGACCACGCCGTGGTAGTCCCGCGACCAATTGTCGGTGATGTCGGTCGTGGTTCGCCAGAGGTGGCCCACGCTCGGCATCCAGCTCTGAAACCACCAGGCGCAAATGCTGAAGACAATGGGGCGCCCTGTCGCACGCAAGGCATTGCCCATCGCGGTGTAGTCTTCGCGCGTCTCCTGATCGCCCTCGCGTCCCGGCGCCGGCGCGCAGTTGTCGTACTTCAAGTAGTCGACCCCCCAGGCCGCGTAGGTGGTCGCGTCCTCGACCTCGAAGCCGTAGGAGCCGGGTCGCCCGCCACAGGTTGCCGTGCCGCGATCTGAGTACAACCCGAGCTTCAAGCCACGAGCGTGCACGTAGTCCGCGAGCGCTTTGATACCGTTCGGAAAGCGCGTCTTGTCGGGCACGATGTGGCCGCAGGCGTCGCGGCTCGACTGCCAGGTATCGTCGATATTGACGTACTCGTAGCCGGCGTCGCGCATGCCGTTCGACACCATGGCGTCGGCAATTTGCTTGACCAAGCCCTCACTCACCGAGCCGCCAAACCTATTCCAACTGTTCCAACCCATGGGTGGCGTCAGCGCGATCGCATCGAGGTTGGCTGGGCCTTCCCCGCCAGCACCAGCACCAGCGGCAGCCAACGCGCCCGCGCCCGCGGCCTCCGAGGGCGTCCCCGCCGCACTCATCGTGCAAGGGACGCTGCCACCTTGCGCCGTCGCGCCGCCGCTCGTGGTCGTCCCGCCCGCGGCATTTGCTTTGCCACCGGCAGGCGCTCCGCCACTACTTCCGCCTTGGAGCACGCCGACAATCCCGCCCTGCCCAGCTTCCGCTTGACCCGCGCTGCCAGCTTGTCCGAGCGTGCCACCAGCGTCGAGGGTGCCGCCCTGAGCCGAGGCGCCGCCCGCTAAGGCTCCGCCGCTGGCCGCGCCACCGCGCGCGGAAAGGTGCCCTCCTGCAGCAGTGCCGCCGAGCCCAGGCGACCCACCGGAAAGCTCACCGCCGGCACCGCCGGATTTCGAGAGGTGTTGATATTCGAAGTCGTCGCAAGCGTTGCTGCTGATGGCCCAACCCAGACATGAAACGAAGGCAATCCGCGTCCTATGGCTCACCAACGAACCTCGTCGAGATAGATCGAGCCGTTGATGTCGAGGGCCGAGTTGATCTGAATACCAAACGTGAAAAGATCCATGTCAGGGATCTGCACGTCGACCTCCTGCCAGACACCCGCCGACAGCGCAGCCACGGAAATCACCTGCCACGCGTAGTCGGGCTTCAGCTGCACGTAGACCTGGGCCGACACGTTGTCGACCGTGGACATCATCCAAAAAGTGACTGCCGCGTTTCTGGGAGGCGGTCCGACAGGCGTGTAAACACCGTAAAAGGACGACGCGCCGCTTGCGAGCGGCGTCGAGGTCCCATTGAAGTCCATCTCCAGCGCGCGCGTGCCGTGGTGGGCCACGCCCGTCGACAAGCCCACGTGATCCAGAACATCGGGAGGGCGTTCGTCCCCGACCGGCTGGAAGCCGCACAGGCTGGTCTCGAAATCGCAGCGAGGTGGAGGCGAGACAGGCTCTCCGCCGCCTTCCCCACCTTGACCCGCCGTGCCGTGCGAAACCGGGGCGCCGCCGCTTGGCTCGCCCGCAGCACCGCCGAGCGTCGCCACACCGCCCACTCCGCCAGCTCCGCCTTGCAGAGGACTGCTGCCGGCGGCACCACCGGCAGGCGGGTTCTCACTGCCGCCACTTTCGACGTGGCCACCAGCGGCGGTTGTGCCGCCCGAACAATCCGCCTCGGGACATTCGGGGCTGCCACCACTCGGGCGACCTCCGAGGCTCGCGGTGCCACCGGATGCGCGTCCACCTGAAGCCGTGCCCTTGCCCTCTTGAAGGGCCGCAAAGTCGGGCGTGCAAGCCACATAGGCGAGCAAGCCCGCGGCAGTAATCACGGGAAGCGCGCTCGGCCGCGGCCGTCGCGCTCGGTCGAAGGAGGTTTTCATTTGTCGATTCGCTCTGGCGCTAAGAACTCCGGTGCGAGAGCCAACGGCTCCAGCGCAGACGAAGTTGAGGGATGCATAGCATCGCCAAGCATAACCGCAGTGTCGACTCGTGAGCTTGCAGCAAGTTATAGGCGCCGCTAAGCCTACATGGTCGCCGCCCGACACCTGCCCGCTGTCAGTCGCAGCGCGCGCGACGATAATGAGCGTGCCGGCCTGGCCGTGTGCGTACGACATGCGAAGGTCCGGCTACGACCAAAGCTCGCACATCGTCCACCTCGACGATCTGAGCGCGCAAGACGTCAGCGTCGAAGATCTGAAGCTGAAACTGCTGGCGCTATTTCGTTCGCCCACTTACCGCCCGCCCATGTTGCCGGCAGTGGCGCTGGAATTGCTGGCGCTGAGTCGCAAACAGCGCGTGACCTCCGCCGAGGTGGCGGACCTTCTGGGGCGCGACCCGATGCTCGCCGGCCAGGTGCTCCGAGTCGCGAAGAGCGCCGTTTACACGCGAGGAGAGCCGGTGCGCTCGCTCGATCAAGCCATCGTTCGGCTCGGCCTCGACAAGGTGACCGACCTGTTCTTCCAAGCTGCGCTGGAAATGAAGGTGTTCCGAGCGCCAGGTTTCGAAAGCGAAATGGAAGCGTTGCGCCAACACTCGGCGTTCACGGCCGAGTGCGCGCGTCTCGTGAGCCGCCACACACTCGGCTTCGAAGACTACGCGTTCCTCTGCGGTCTCTTGCATGACGTTGGCATCGCCGCGTGCATTCTTTCGCTGAACGAGATCGCTGGACCCACGCGCAAGGTCTCGTTCGAGAACGCTTGGCCGTCGGTCCGTGACATCCACGCGTCGTGCTCCGAGCTGCTCGCGAATATCTGGCAGCTGCCGCCGGACATCGCGCTCGTGTTGCGACTTCATCACACCCTCGCCCACCAGGGCCAAGTGCATCCGCTCGCCGCGGCGGTCGCCGTAGCCGACGGTTTGGCGCAAGAGAATGGCTTCGGGTTCCGTGAGGAGACTCAGATCGTCGATACCGAGTCGGCGGCGGCGTTCGCCGGAATCGGACGCCCAGCGCTCGCTCAGCTGCGTCAAGCCGTGGCGCTGATGGCGCAAAACTTCGGTCAGCCTACGACTCGCTAGGGCGTTCGCCGGCAAGAATTTTCCGGCAAGCGGCGTGCACATAGCGACATCCGCACACCTATTATTCGGGATCCTGATCTAAACGCGCGGTCGCGGGGATACGAGATCCAGGCGAGTGGTGTGTCTGACAAATACGGCCCAAGCGCGGGTCGGCGGCTCGGTCGCGTGACGGCGACTCGGCGAGCGTTCGGACTCACCCGATAGTGACGTGCGAAAAGGCAGCAACGTGCAATTGAGACTAACCCGTCGGCTTCCTTCTCTCGGAGCGGTTGCAAATCGAAGCGGCGCAGCCGCAATCCTCGCAGTCCTAGTGGGCTGTACGGGCAATATTGGCGGCCCAAGTGAGACGGAGCGCCCCACGAGCATGGCCGGCAAGCCGAACACGACGAGTGGCGGCGGGTCGAACCCGGCGGCCGGCGGCAGCGGCGGCTCGCAGCCGGGGGCCGGCGGAAGCCTGACTGGCGACCCAGCTGGGGGTTCGACAAGTGGCGGCGTCGTCAACCCGGCGGGTGGGGTGGCTGCGGCCGATCCGATTCCCAGCGCCCTACCGGCGGAGAGCGCCTGCGCCACGCAGAGCCCAGGCCCGCGCGTACTGCGCCGCCTGAGCGCCGTAGAGTTCGCCGCATCAATCAAAGACTTGTTCCAGGACGCCACAGCGCCCGTGGCAGCGGTCTTCAACGACCGGCGCGTGCTCGGCTTCACGGTCGATTCCTCCGCGCTCATCGTGGAAGGGCTGAACGCCGACCAGCTGATGACCAATGCGGAGGCGGTGGCGAGCTGGGCCGTCCAGAATCACCTCTCGCAGATTGCGAGCTGCACGACGCTCGACGCTACCTGCGGCAAGCAATTCATCAAGAGCTTCGGGCGTCGCGCCTTCCGCACCACGCTCGCCGACACGGATCCGCGCATCGACGCTTACAACAAGCTCTTCCTCGCCGAAACCAAGTTCTCCGACGGTGTGGCCGCGGTGCTGGCGGCCATGCTGCAGTCCCCGTACTTCCTCTATCGAAGCGAACTCGGCGATACGAAAGTGACGGGCAATACCGTCACGCTGACGCCCTTCGAAGTCGCCAACAGCCTTTCGTATCTCTTGACCGGCAGTATGCCGGACACGGCCCTGCTCGCGGCCGCAGACTCGGTGGCGGGCGGCAGCTTGACGTTGAGCGCGATGGTCGATCAACAAGCGACGCGGCTGCTCTCTCTAGCGACGAGCCAGGACGCCATCATGAACTTCATGAGCGGCTGGCTTGGCCTCGACCGGCTCTACACGTCCGTCAAAGACGATACAGTGTTCAAGCTGAGCGACGCTTTGCGTGACGACATGGCGAAGGAGACGCGAAGCTTCATCCTGGACACCTTCGCCTCGAGCAGCAATGGCAGCGTCGCCAACCTGTTCACGGCCAACTACACGTTCCTGAACAAGGAGCTTGCCACCTATTACGGCCTCGACACCAGCGGCCTCAGCACGTCGTTCAGCAAGGTCCCGCTCAGCGCGACGGCGCGGCGTGACGGCGGCATTCTGGCTCACGCCAGCATTTTGACCGGCTACGCGCGCGCGGACATCTCATCCCCGACCCAACGCGGACACTTGGTGCGCTCGCGCTTGCTGTGTCAGGACGTGCCGCCGCCGCCCGCTGGACTCGACACCAAATTCCAACCCGCCGTTTCGGCGATGACTACGCGCGATCACTACCTGAACGAGCACGCTTCGCCTTCGCGTGCCGAGTGTTATGGCTGCCATCGCCTGATGGACCTGATCGGCGTCTCGTTCGAACACTACGACTCGTTCGGCGCCTATCGGGACACCGAAAACAGCATTCCCATCGACGCCACGGGGACCATCATGCAGGCCAACACCACGGACGGCGACGTCGCGGTCAACGGCTTGAGCGGCCCGAACGGCCTCCAAACCTACCTGGGCGGCAGCGACGATCTGAAACAGTGCCTAGTGCGCTATTGGTCGTATTACGCCTACGGCTCCGCATCCTGGGCAGAAGACGGCTGCACGTACCAAGCGATCCAAAAGGAAGCCGCCAGCAACGCTTACTCACTGAAGAGCGTGCTGATGGCACTCATTCACGCGCCGCACTTCACCGCTCGGGCCCAAACCCCGTGATGCGCTCGAGGAACCAGGAATGAACAGACTGAGTCGCAGACATCTGACCGTGGGCGCCGGCGCCGGCTTGTTGCTCGCGCCCTTCCTCTCGCTGATCAACGAGCGGCCCACGCGCGCGGCAGGCACCAAGCAAGCCAAGCGCTTGCTGCTGTTCTGCTCGATGGGCACCAAGCCCGAGATCTGGACGCCAACCAAGGTCTCGGGTGAGAGCATCGTGACCTTCAGCGCTTCGACCGCCGCCCTCGGGGGCGCCGACGTCAAGGACGGACTGTTGCTGGTCGAAGGCATGCCGAGCGGCAACCCGAGCGACAATCACGGCGCGCCCGACGCGCTCACTGGCATGGGCAACGGCTATTACGCCGTGAACAACGTGCAGCAACAGTTGATCTCGGTCGACCAATTCGTCGCCGATCAGCTGGTGAAAGCGGGCGTCAATCGCCCGATCGCTTCGCTCTTGCTCGGCTCCGAAACCGGCACCGGCGGCAAGACCCAATTTTACCGCGCGAGCAAGAACCTGCTGCCTATCGCCTCCCCGAACTCCGCGTTCAATACGGTGTTCGGCAATGTGACAGCAAGTACGGGCACCACGCCGGACGCTGCGCTCAAGCGTCGCAAGAGTATCCTCGATCTGGTTTCGGGTGAAATCAACAGCGTCCGCGCGCGCGTCGGCACGGCCGAACAAGCCAAGCTCGACTCGCATCTCGACTCGATCCGCGCGCTCGAAAACAAGCTCGCGCAGAGCAGCATGACTGGCGGCGCGAGCTGCAAGGTGCCGACCAAGCCCAGCGATTCGACCAGCAAATCACCGGCCATTCCGAACGATCTGCTGCACATGGACATCTTGGTCAACGCGCTCGCGTGTGACATCACGCGCGTCGCGGCCATCCACTTCGGCACGGACCAGGCGCTTCAAATCGACCTTCCAAGCCTGCAGGGTGAGCAACACAATGGCTTCATCCACAGCGGCGCCCCCGACTTCAAGAATTTGATCGCCTTCGAGGCCTGGCTCGCTCAACAATTCGCGGCCCTGATCACTACCCTGAAATCGAAGCCTGATCCCAATGACGCAAGCTTGACCCTGTACGACACGACGCTCGTCGTCTGGGCGCGAGACATGGGCGACGCCGTCGATCACAACATGAAATCGATGCGCTTCGTGCTGGGCGGCGGCGCGGGGGGCTACTTGAAGACCGCGGCTGGCGGCCGCTACTTGAACCTCGCCTCGGCGTCCGGGAATCGACACGAGCGCATCTTGTTGAACGTTTGCGAAGCCATGGGCATCACCAGCTACGCAGGCTTCGGCGACCCAGGCCTGTCCCCCAAAACGCCGATGCCCGGGATCGCGGCGAGCTGAG